>NZ_JBYSVC010000023.1:0-31793 GCF_057922285.1 Leptothrix toolikensis (SeqCode) | reverse complement strand
GAGGTGGCAACGAGGCTGAAGAGTGCCCCCACAGCGATGGCGCTCAGGGCACGGGCCGAGGTGGTTTTGGAGGACATGATGAACGACATAGATGCGACTTTTGGCAGTTGTAATGGCCTTGAGCATACGCACTCCATGTGTCATGTGTCACGGTGGCGGCCCAATGAAAGCAGCTTCCTTGACAAAGATCATTCTCGGTTCGCGTGGCGCAGCGTCTCGGCCACGGGTTGACGCAGCACCTCGCGCAAGCTCAGCCAGCCCGCGCCCAAGGCCAGCAACGCACCGCCCAAGCTGCCCGCCAGCGGCAACCAAGGCCGGGGTAACCAGTCAAACCCCAGCACTTGACGGGCCAGCACGGCGCTTAAAGCGGTGGCCGTCAGCATCGCCAATCCCCCCGCCAAGGCCCCCAAGCTGAGCAGTTCGGTGCGCTGAATCTGGCGCAGCAAGCCCGAGCGTGCGCCCAAGGCGCGCATCAAGGCCATCTCGCGGGTACGCGCTTGGCGGGTGGCCGAGAGCGTGGCCAGCACCACCACCAAGCCGGCCAGCAGGGTGAAGAGAAATAGCACTTCAACCGCCAAAATCACCTGTTCGACGATGCCTTGCACTTGGCTGATCTGTGCCGACACATCGACGCTGGTCAGGTTGGGAAAGGCGCGCAGCAAACGCACATCCAAGCTCGGGCCCGATGCCGAACCAGCCGAACCAGCCGAACCAGCTGATGCCGCTGTTGTGGCTGTTGTGGCTGTTGTGGCTGGTGTGCGGTAGGCCGCGATCCAGGTGGCGGGCAACTCGGGTAAGTTGCGGCGCGGGAACATGACGAAGAAGTTGACCCGCATCGAGCTCCAGTCGAGCTTGCGCAGGCTGGTGATGCGTGCCTCGATCACCTGCCCACCGACATCAAAGCGCAGCCGATCACCCAGCTTCAGCCCCAAGGTCTTGGCCAAGCCGGTTTCGACCGAGATGGCATCCGCTTCTTCGGCCACCCATTGGCCGGCGCTGACTTGGTTATGGCTGGGCAGATCCTGGCTGTGGCTGAGGTTGAATTCGCGCTCCACCAGCCGCCGGGCTTGCTCGCCGGGGAAATCTTCCGGGCGCACGTCCTTGCCGTTCAAGGCGATGAGACGCCCCCGGATCATTGGGGCCCAGTCTTCGCCTTGAACGCCAGCAGCATGCAAAGTGCTGCGAAAGGCCTCGGCTTGTTCGGGCAGGATGTTGATGACAAAGCGATCCGGCGCGTTCACCGGCGTGGCGGCGCGCCAGCTGCTGATCAAGTCGGTGCGCAGCAGCACCAACAGGCCCAGCGCGGTCAGGCCCAGCGCCAAGCTGCTGACTTGCAGAACCACCAAAGCCGGGCGGGCGCTGAGCTGACGGGCGGTGAGGCGCAGCCACGTCGGCGCACCGACTTCTGGCACCCAGCGGCGCAAGGCCGCGACCAAGCCCCGGGCGGCGAGCGCAAACAGGCCCCAAGCCAGTGCAAAACCGCCCACCGAGACGGCGCCCAACAGCGCATCGTTGGAGGCGATCAGGATCAGCGCCGCCAAGCCACCGAGCCCCGCCAGCAACACCAGCCATGAGGCGGCGCGTGGTTCACCCAGATCACGGCGCAGTACCCGCAGCGGTGGCACTTGAGCCAGTTGCAGGATGGGCGGCAGGCCAAAAGCCAGCAGCAGTGTCATGCCCACGCCCAAGCCAAGACCCGCCGCACCGAAGCCCGGGGCGGGCAGATCCTTGAGCATCAGCCGCCCGAGCAGTTCGACAAACACCTGTTGCAGCCCCAAGCCGATCAGCACGCCAGCCAAGCTGCCCAGCAAACCGACGGTAAAGAACTCCAGCGCATAGGTCCAAGCGATTTGGCGTTGCGGCTGGCCCAAGACGCGCAGCAAGGCGCAGCTGTCCAAGTGGCGCTGGGCAAAGCTGCGCGCGGCAATCGCCACCGCCACCGAAGCGAGCAGCGCCGAGAGCACCGCCACCAAGTGCAGAAACAAGCGCGCCCGGTCGAGGGTTTGTTGCATCTCCGGCCGACCCGATTCGAGGCTGTCGATACGCACGCCGCGCAAGCCTTGGGCTTTGATGGTGGCTTCGAGGTCTTGGCGGAAACGCGCCACCTTGTCGGCTTGGGCGCTGTCACCAATCACCGCCAAACGCCAGCTGATGCGGCTCGCGGGCTGGACCAAGTCGGTGGCGGCCAAGTCGGCCTCGGCCATCATGACGCGCGGGGCAAAGCTGAGAAAACCTGCGCCCCGGTCGGGCTCATCGCTCAGGATGGCTGCGATGCGCAGCCGGCTTGATCCCAGCTCCAGCGTGTCACCGATCTTCAAGTCGAGCGTTTGCAACAGCCCGGCTTCCACCCAGACCGTGCCGCGATCAGGGCCGTGTTGGACGGTGCTTAGCGTGGGTGCTGTGCTTGCCGTGGCCGTTGTGGCGATGCCCAAGCTGCCGCGCAAGGGGTAGCCGGGGGCGACGGCTTTGAGCGCGACCAGCCGAGCGTTGCCGCCTTGGGCGTCAGGGGCCCGCGCCATGCTCGGGAAGGTGCTCATGCGCGTGTGGCGCAGCCCCGCTGCCGTGGCCGCTTGGACCCAAGCGGCCGGAATGGGTTGATCGCTGACGATGACCAAGTCTCCGCCGAGCAAGGTGCCGGCGTCGCGGCTCAGGCCCGCTTGCAGGCGGTCGGCGAAGAAGCTCACGGCACTCAAGGCGGCCACGGCCAAGGTCAAGGCCAGCAGGAGCAGGCGCAATTCGCCAGCGCGTAGATCGCGCCGCAGTTGGCGCAAGGCTTGAGCCCAAAGGTTCAGGAAAGAGGTAGAAGCTCGCATATCCGAGCCATCATGCCCGAGAACATGGTTGAATCAACGTTATGCGTACCTCTGCTTATCCCCCCAGTTTGCCGAGCCTGTTCATCTCGCATGGCTCGCCCATGATTGCCCTGGAAACCACGCCAGCGGCCTTCTTTTTGGACCGACTTGGCCCGGCTATCGAACGACTCTGGGGCCGACCGCGCGCTGTGTTGATGTGTTCGCCCCACAGCCCGGCGCGTCAGCCCCTGGTTTTGGGGGCTGCCCGGCACAGCGCCGTCCATGACTTTGGCGGTTTTCCGGCCGAGCTGTATCAGTTGCGCTACGACGCACCGGGCGAGCCCTTGGTGGCCCAAGAGGCCGCCGAGCTGATCAAAGCAGCGGGCTTGGGCGGTTGGGTGACCGAGACTTCGGGCTTGGATCACGGCCTGTGGACGGTCTTGCGGCGCATGTGGCCGGAGGCTGAGGTGCCGGTGGTGCCGCTGGCGCTGGTGCCGAGTCGCAGCCCGGCCTTGGGTGCCGCCTTGGCCCCGCTGGCTGAACAGGGGGTGCTGATCATCGGTAGCGGTGCCGCCACCCACCATCTCGGCCGCTACCCTTGGGGCCGTGATGCGAGCCAAGAGCCCGTGGCACCCGATGTTCGCGCGTGGCAAGACTGGATCGCGGCCCGTGTCCAAGAGCGTGACTGGCCCGCGCTGCTTGATTACCGCCGCCGTGCGCCGGATGCGGCCTTGCAACATCCGACCGATGAGCATTGGTTGCCGTTCTACATCGCCGCCGGTGCTGGAAGCGCTGGAGGGGCGGGGGGCAGCGAGATCGTCGGTCAGCGGCTGCACGCCAGTGTGGATGCGGGTGTGTTGGCCATGGATGCCTATGCTTTTGGCGCGGGGGCGGCAGAGCTGGCGAAGGAGTTGTCGTGAGATCACTGGCGCTTTGGGGCTTGACTGCTGCCGTGGTGGGTTGGGCGTGCGTACCTTCGCCGGTGATCAATACGCCTTTTTTGCCTTGGCGTTTTCAAGCGGTGGGCCAAGCGGATCAGGGTTGTGTGGATGACTTGCAAACCGGCTTGACGTGGGCCAACCCGGTCTACGCCGCAGGCAGCACCCCGACCTATTCGATGGTCGGCGATGGTCGCGCGCAGGACGTCCAAGCCTACATCAGCCAAACCAATGTCCAGGGCTGGTGTGGGGCCAAAGATTGGCGTCTGCCGAACGCCTCGGAACTCAGTGCCTTGCAAGCAAGCATCGTTCACGCCCCAATCCCGGTTCTTGCCATCGATTGCTCGCCCCCAGTGAACACCGGGCAGAGCTGGACGCCGGCTGCCGGAGGAGCTTCGCAGCCGATCATGCGCCAGCCATCGACGTATTGGAGCAGTACGCTTTATGGCACCGGGTATCACCAAAGCGTGACTTTTTGTGGCGTCACCAACGACTGGCGTTCAGCCAATTACCACCTGCTTTCAGCCCGGCTGGTTCGACCCTAAACGGGGTTGTCGATGTCGATGAATTGCACGTCTAGGCCCAATGTGGTGGCCAGATGCTGGCCCAAGGCTTGCACGCCGTAGCGTTCGGTGGCGTGATGGCCGCAGGCCAAAAAGGCCACGCCGGTTTCACGCGCCAGATGGGTTTGCGGCTCAGAAATCTCACCCGTGAGGTAAGCATCTGCGCCAGCGTTGATGGCGGCTTCAAAATGCCCTTGGGCACCCCCGGTACACCAGCCCAGACGGCGAATCGGCCGCGCATCACCCCGAATCACCAACGGTGTGCGGCCCAAGGCGAGGGTGATGCGGCTTTGCAGTTCATCGAGCAATAGCGCTTTTTCGGGCTGACCGAGCCAGCCGAGATCCTTGTCGCCGAAGCGGCCATCGCTCTTCAAACCAAGCTTGAGGCCGAGCTGGGCGTTATTGCCCAGGCTCGGATGGGCGTCGAGCGGCAGGTGATAGGCGTAGAGATTGATGTCGTGGCGCAGCAGTGCGGCCAAGCGCTTTTTCATCCAGCCGGTCACCCGACCATCTTGGCCGCGCCAAAACAATCCGTGATGCACCAGCAGAGCATCGGCCTTTTGTTCGATGGCTGCTTCGATCATGGCGAGGCTGGCGGTGACCCCACAGATCAGGCGTCGGACCTCGGGTCGGCCTTCGACTTGCAAGCCGTTCGGCCCATAATCCGCCCAACGACTCGCCTCCAGCAGGTTGGTGAGGTGGTTTTCAAGTTCAATCCGATGGGTCATGTCGTCTGTCTCCATGCAAAGACTCTGGTTGATTTTCTCTCAGGCGGTCACTGTCGCGGTTGCGGTGCTGTTTGTGATCGCTACCTTCAAGTCCGATTGGATGGGCCCGCCCGGTGCCGGGGTGGTCGCCATCACCGAGGTGTCGGGAGGGTCGAGTGGTGGTTCGGCCACCGCCGCCCCGGCCCTCAACAGTCTGGCCCACGCAGCAAAGCGTGCCTCACCCGCCGTGGTGAGCGTGGTGTCCAGCCAGACCCGCTCCAAGGCGGCCGAACTGGCGACTCGGCCTTTTCTCGATGACGAAGAGCCCAGCGGCGAGGGCACGGGCTCGGCGGTGATCGTCTCCAGCAACGGCTACCTGATTACCAACAATCACGTCATCGAAGGTGCCGATGACATCGAGGTGGTGCTGGGGGATCGGCGACACGTCAGCGCGCGTGTCATCGGCACCGACCCCGATAGCGATCTGGCGGTCCTCAAGATCAACGTCGATGGCCTGCCTGCCATCACTTTTGGTCAGGTTGAGTCCTTGCAAGTGGGGGATGCGGTGCTGGCGATTGGTAACCCTTTCAACGTTGGTCAGACCGTCACCTCCGGCATCGTCAGCGCTATTGGTCGCAGCGGCTTGGGGCTCAATACCTTCGAGAACTTCATCCAGACCGACGCCGCCATCAATCCCGGCAATTCGGGCGGGGCTTTGGTGGATGTGAATGGGCATTTGCTGGGCATCAACACGGCGATCTACTCCCGCACGGGGGGGAGCTTGGGCATTGGTTTTGCGATCCCCGCCTCGACCGCCCGCCAAGTCATGGATGGCTTGATCCGTGATGGGGTGGTGACACGCGGCTGGATCGGCGTGCAGCCCAGCGACATTTCCCCCGATATGGCGCGCTCCTTACACCTCAATGTTGATGATGGCGTGCTCATCACTGGGATCTTGCAAGGCGGCCCAGCCAGCAAAGCGGGCATGCGCCCCGGCGATGTGGTGATCAAGGTGGCCGGTAAGGCGGTGCAAAGCACGGCGCAACTGCTCGACACGGTGGCGGCCCTCAAGCCCAAGAGCACCGCGCTTATTTCTGTTCAACGCGGTGACGCCGCCCTTGATCTGCGTGTGCTGGTGGCCCAGCGCCCGAGGCCTACGACGCCGTAGGATTGGGCGGTGCTTGGGTGTGTTTGATGAAGAAACCGGCTGCCAAAATGCCGATTTCGTAGAGCATGCCCATGGGCACCAGCAAGGAGACCATCGAGACCGCATCGGGCGGCGTGACCATGCCGGCAACCGCAGCGGCAGCGACCCAGAAGTAGCGGCGGAAGCTGCGCAGCTGCTCAATCGTGACCAAGCCCAGTCGGGCCAAGATGATCACCGCCACCGGCACTTCAAAGGCCACGCCAAAGGCCAAAAACATCGTGATGACGAAGTCAAGATAAGCCTCGATATCGGGGCTCACGGTCACTGATTGCGGTGCCATGGCTTGGATGGCGGGGAAGGCTTGGCCGAAGACGAAGAAGTAGCAAAACGCCACTCCCGTGTAAAACAGCAATGTGCTGGTCACCACCAAGGGCAGTACCAAGCGTTTTTCGTGCTTGTAGAGGCCCGGGGCGACAAAGCCCCAAACTTGGTGCAGCACCCAAGGCAAGGCGGCCATCAAAGCGGCCAGCGCGGTGACCTTGATCGGGATGAGAAAGGGTGAGACGACGCCCACGGCGATCATCTTTGAGCCCTGCGGCAAGGCCGAGACCAACGGATGGGCCAGTAGATCGTAAAGCCCGGAAGGCCCGGGATAGAGGCACAGCAGGCCAAACACCGCACCCACGCCGTAGAGCGCCCAAAGCAAGCGATCACGCAGCTCGACCAGATGAGCGACGAAGGGCTGTTCGGTGTGATTCAACTCGTCGTGGGGGGAGGGAGACTTCATACGTTAGGCCTTCAAACCGGGCGGCGAGGCCGAAAACGTGCCACCCGCGCGGCACCCGATTGCACATGGGTGCGCACGCCCGCCTTGTGCTTGTACCAATTGGGGGTGGCACCGCGTTTGAGACGCCAATTCTTTTTGGTGCGGATGTAGGCCGGGGTGACTTGGGGATGGAGATCCCACTGCGCTTCGTCGTCATCGACGGAGCGTCCCATGCTGGACAGCGCGTGATCGACCTCTTGATGCAGATCTTTGGCGCTGCGCTCGACGTCGTGGGCGGCGCTTTCGAAGGCTTGGCGGGCCTTGTTCAGTTCATCGAGTTCGATGGAGCGACTGACTTCGGACTTGACCTCAGCCACGTAGCGTTGGGCCCGCCCCAGCATCGTGCCGACCATGCGGGCCACCTTGGGCAGGCGTTCAGGGCCGATCACCACCAAGGCGATGCCGCCGATGATGAACAGCTTGGAAAAACCGATGTCGAGCACGGTGGGGGTATCCGCTCAAAAAATCAGGATTTGTGGCGCGCTTCGACGTCGATGACGTTCGGGTCGTTGCGCTTGTCGCCGCCGGTCACTTGGGCCGGTGCAGCGGTGGCTGCGGTTGACGTGGCTGCTGCGGGGGCGGTGGCATCAGCCGCCGCCTTGTCGGTCGGAGTGCCATCTTTCATGCCGTCTTTGAAACCCTTCACGGCTGAACCAAAGTCGGAGCCGATGTTTTTGAGTTTCTTGGTGCCGAAGAGCAGCACGATGATGACCAGAATAATGATCAGGTGAGTGGTGGACAGGCCCATGACGGACTCCTTGGCAATCAAACGGGAAGATCTGAGAGAGCTGAAACAGCGGCAAAGGTCAGAAAAAACTCAGCCGTGCTTCCAAGGGCGTGGGCCGCCCATGATGTGCAAATGCAGGTGAGCAATTTCTTGCCCGCCGTCGTGGCCGGTGTTGATCAAGGTCTTAAAGCCGTTGGTCGCACCGTTGTCGCGCGCCAGTTGCGGGGCCAAAGCCAGCATGCGACCGAGCATGGCGGCATCGTCCGTACCGGCCTCGGCCAAGCTGGCCAGATGGCGCTTCGGGATCAAGAGTAGATGCACAGGTGCGGCTGGGTGGATGTCGTGAAAGGCGAGGAATTCGTCATTCTCAAAGACTTTCTTGGCCGGGATTTGACCGGCGGCGATCTTGCAAAACAGGCAGTTCGGATCGTGGCTCATGACTTGGATGGGTTGGTGCGGGCGGCGAATTCTTCCAGACCGGAAAGACCCTCACGGCGGCGCAGTTCAGCGAGCACGTCGGCGGGCCCTAGGCCAAATTGCGCCAAGGCGATCATCGAGTGGAACCAGAGGTCGGCCACTTCGTAGACGATTTTGTCAGCGGCACCATCCTTGGCGGCGATCACCACTTCGGTGGCTTCTTCGCCCACCTTCTTCAAGATGGTATCGGTGCCTTTGTGGAACAAGCGCGCCACGTAGCTGCTGCTCGGGTCCGCGCCTTTGCGCGACTCAATCACAGCGGCCAAGCGGGCTAGCGTGTCGTCGCTAGGGAACGTAGAGATGAGGGCAGGGATGGGGGTGGTCATGCTGCGTCGATGCTTTTGTAGATGCTTTGGGGATCTTTGAGCACCGGCTCGGTGGTTTCCCAGACGCCGTTGCGCAGCGTGCGGTAGAAGCAGGCGTGGCGGCCGGTGTGGCAAGCGATGCCGGGTGTGTGGCCGAGCTGCTCAATCTTGAGCAGGATCACGTCCTCATCGCAATCGATGCGGATCTCCAGCACCTTTTGCACGTGGCCGGATTCTTCACCCTTGTGCCAAAGCCGGGCGCGCGAGCGGCTCCAATACACCGCTTCGCCCTTGGCGGCCGTTAGCGCCAAAGCCTCGCGGTTCATCCACGCAAACATCAAGACGTCGCCGCTGCTGGCCTCCTGTGCAATCACAGGCACCAAGCCCTCAGCGGTCCAAGCAATGTCATCAAGCCATGTCATACCGGCGAGTGTATCAATCGTCCTGCATCGGCTCCCTTGGGGCGCTCCACTAAACTTTGCAGATCACTGATCGCATGACCGCTCGTATGACTGCTGTTCCTTTCCTCTTGACCCAAGGCGACGCCTTGGGCATTGGCCCTGAAATCATCCTCAAAGCCTTCCAGCGTGGGTCTTTGGCGGGTGTGTGTGTGGTGGGTGACCCGGCGGTGCTGCGGCGCGCGGCCCGTGTGCTGCGCACCAGAGAGGATGTGCCTGAGCTGCCCATCGCCGTGATTGCGCACCCCGCCGACTTGTGCGACGTGCCACCCGGCTGCTTGCCGGTGCTGGCGCTGCCTGAGCCGGTGGAGGGTCAAGCGGAGCTGGCCAGCTTGCCTTGGGGGCAGATCGACGCCCGAGCCGGGCGGCTGGCGGCGGCCTGCATCCGCCAAGCGGTGGCGTGGACCATGACGGGTGCGGCCAGCGGCATCATCACCGCCCCGATCCACAAAGAAGCGCTCTTCGCGGCGGGCGAGTCCTTTCCGGGTCACACCGAAATGCTGGCGTTTGAGAGCGGTCGGCACACGCCTGGCGGTCAAGCCGCTGATGTGCGCATGATGCTGGCCAACGACGAGCTCAAAACCGTGCTCGTCACGGTGCATTGCTCCCTGCGTCAGGCCATCGAAGCGATCACGTTTGACGCCGTTTTGTCCACCCTCCGTATCGCCCACCAAAGTGCCATCCTTTGGGGCCAGCCCAAGCCGCGCATTGCTGTGGCGGGTTTGAATCCGCACGCGGGTGAAGGCGGTTTGTTTGGCGACGAAGAGATCCGCATCATTGGGCCGGCCATCCGCGCCGCGCAGGCCGAGGGCATCGACGCCAGCGGCCCCTATGCACCCGACACCGTGTTCATGCGCGCCCGCCAAGGGGCCTTCGATCTGGTGATCGCCATGACCCACGATCACGGCTTGATCCCGGTGAAGTATTTGGGCTTGGATCAAGGCGTCAACGTGACGCTGGGTTTGCCCTTCGTGCGCACCAGCCCGGACCACGGCACTGCCTTCGACTTGGCCGGCACCGGCCGCGCTGAGCCCGACAGCCTCATGGCAGCGGTGCAGCTGGCGCGGCGGCTTCTTGGCGGGCGGCCTTCGTGCGCTTCTTGACCTGATACATATGGGTATCGGCGCGGGCGATGAGTTTCTCGGCGTCCACGTCGTCATCGGGCATGGCGGTGACGACGCCAGCGCTCAGCTTAACGCCGGGCAAGTCGCGCGATAACTCCTCCAGCAAGCGCACACAAAAGCGGCTCTGAACCTCTTCTTCCGGACAAGCGGGCAGGATCACGCAGAACTCGTCGCCACCGATGCGAAAACAATGGTCTTCGGCGCGCGTGATACGCAAGAGAATGGCCCCGATTTTTTAAGCACCTCGTCGCCGCGCGCATGACCGAACTGATCGTTGATGAGCTTGAAATCATCCACATCAAAATAGATCAGGCTCACGGTTTCACGCCGGCGCACGGCCCGGCGCAGTTCAGTCATGAGGTCTGAGACCAAGTAGCGCCGGCTGAATAAACCTGTGAGTGGGTCGGTCCGCGAGATCTCCTCCAGCTGGCGGGTGCGCTCAAGCACGATGTGCTCTAGGCTTTGGGCGTAATGCTCTGACTTTTTGCGGGCTGATTCGATCTCGATCACCAGACTGCGGATATAGGTCTCGAAAATCAGGGTGATGTCGAACAGCAGCAGCTTATCGAGGGCCATCACGCCCGCTTCGACCCAGCTTGGGTCCGATACATGCGCTTGAAGGGCTTGCTTGAGTTGCGATTTCAGCTCATGGGTGGCCGCCAGATACATCATCGGCCCGACGCCCAGACGTTTATGCACCAGCCCGACGCGTAGGCGGTGGTTGACGTACTCCAAATCGTAGACACCGCTGAAGAGATCAAGGATGTAGCGCCGCTGTGCAGCTTTAAGGCGCTGCAACGTATCGGCGTCCCCAATCAGCAGAGCCACTTCGGGAATCTGGGTTTGGTGGCGGTAGAACGCCTCGACCACGGCGTCGATTTGGGCGTCCATGACGGGTTTGAGGCGCACCAAGTCGGCCACATCCTCGGCCCCAAAAGCGATGAACTCTTTACGGTGAAGCACATCAAACTCGGTGATGTGCATTTGCTCTAAAAGCGTTTGCTGGGTGAGGATCTTATTCATGACCATTCCAGTGCGGTAACTAGGCCAGCGAACACCGCCAGCCCGATCCAGTGATTGGCGCGGAAGGCGCGAAAGCAGCCTTCACGGCTGCGGGTTCGGATCAAGGTGAAATGCCACAACACCTGTGCCAAAGCCGCAGCGATACCCCACCAAAAAATCGGGTGCAGGCCGGCGTGCTGAGCCAAAGCAGACCATGTGCCCAAGCACAGGGCGTAAAAGCCCATCACGCCCGCCACGTCCCACCGCCCCAGCGTGATGGCAGAGGTCTTGATGCCGATCTTGAGGTCATCATCGCGGTCCACCATGGCGTACTCGGTGTCGTAGGCCAGCACCCACGCCCAGTTGCCAAGCATCCACAACCATGCTTCACCGGGGATCTGGTGGCGTGTGGCGGCATAGGCCATGGGGATGCCGATGCTGAACGCTAAGCCCAACACCGCTTGCGGCATCGAGACGAAGCGCTTGGCGTAGGGGTAGATCAGCGTGATGGCCAAGGCAGCAAAAGACAGGCTGATCGTCAGCATGTCGGTGGTCAGCACCAGCGCAAAGGCCACCAAAGCCAGCACCGCGCCCACCGCCAAGGCTTCTTTGACGCTGAGCCGGCCGCTGGTGATCGGGCGCTGCGCTGTGCGCTGGACGTGGCGGTCGAAGTCGCGGTCGGCCACGTCGTTGATGCAGCAGCCCGCGCTGCGCATCAAAATCGTGCCAAGCGTGAAGACGATCAGCAGGTGCCAGCCTGGAAAGCCGCCGGCACCCAGCCACAGCGCCATCAAGGTTGGCCACAGCAGCAGCAGCCAGCCCGCAGGGCGATTCCAACGGATCAGATCAAGGTAGAGCGCCAAGCGTTGGCGCAGTTGTTGGAGCAGTCGCAAAGCGGGTCGCTGGGGTGTAACAACGGGCTGGTTCACGGTGTCGGCGCATCCAGGGGTTTGAGCTGCGGGGTGACTTGGAAGGCGTTGCGATCAAAGCCCAGCGTAGCGGCTTTGGCAAGGACATGATCGAGTGTGGTTGCATCCAGTTGGGCGCTGCGTGACAGCACCCATGCATAGCGCCGCTCGGGCTCGCCCACCAGCACCCAGCGGTAATCGGGCGCAGCGTCATCGAAAGCCAACACCCAGTAGTCGCCGTAGAAGGGCCAGAAAAAGCTCACGCGCAACTTGGCATTGCCGCTGCCATCGACCACTTTGGCGCTGCCTTGGGCGGTTTCGAGGTGGCCGTCTTTGTTGCGACAGCGGTTCTCGACCCGCACCTTGTCGCCATCCAAGCGGTAGCGCGCCAAGGTGTCAGCGGCACACATGGCTTGAAAACGATTCGGCAGTTTGGCCACTTCATACCAATCTCCGGCATAGCGACCCAAGTCCACCTGCATCACGGTGGGTAAGGGGGCCGGAGGGGCTGCCATGGCAGTGGCGGGTAGCAAGCTGGCAAGAACCAGCGAAAAGCGCAGGGATGTGTTCATGGCTCCAGTATCCTTGCTCGAAGGAAGGCTTCAAGCGGGATAGCTCGTGAACACAACGATTCGATATGGCGCTTTGGCGATGACGCTCGGCTTGGCGGGGTTGGCCGGATGTGGCTCGGCCCCCAAAAAGTCGGATGCTCCGCCTCCTCGTGAGCTCAATGAGACTCAGCGCACGGCTTTAGGCCGGGTGGCGGTGGTGGCAGACAGCGAGCCACCCATGCTGACGCTGGAGGGCTACAGCCAAGGGCGTTGGGATGGTGCGAAAACGGCCTATACCGGCAGTTTCAAGGGCTGTATGGGCGCGACAGGGGCTTGGGCTTTGTCCCAAGCGGCCTATGCCACGGCTTATTCCGCTTATTGGGCCTTGACGTGGGTGAGCACGGCTTTGCCATGCGGTGTTGTGGCGGTGGTGGGTGTTCCTGTGGGTTGGGCATTGGCTCCTGCCGATGCCACCTTGGTGGCGCATGAGGAGCAAGTGATCGCCGCTGTGCGTCGCAACGCAGTGTCCGTGCCTTTGCGCCGAGAGCTGCTGCGCCACATCCAAGCCGAACCCTTGCCCAAGGGCGTATCGCTGGTGACTGCCAAGGACGCCCCCGACACGTTAGTGCAGCTCAGCATCACGTCAGTGCGTCTTCAAGGGCCGGGCTGGGGTAATCGCCCGCTGAGCTTGGTGATCGACGCCGAGGCCCGTTGCTTCCCCGTTGCTCGGACTGCGCAGCCGCAAACCTGTCATCTGCCCCTGCACTTCGTCGCTCCCAGCGCCAAACTCAGCGCTTGGGCGGCCAACGACGCTGCTGCGATGCGCCAAGCCATTCAAGCCGGTCTCCAACAGTTCGCCACCGAAGCGCACGCCGCCTTGTTCAAAAGCACCCCACCCAAAGACCCGCCCAAGGCCCGGCGGGGTGAGTATTTCTGAGGGGGTTCAGTGGCGGCTCTTAGCGGCTGCTTCGTCCCCAAGCGCCGGTGTAGCGCTTGGTGGCGTATTTGAACGAAGCCACCAAGAAGGCTTGGTTGAGGGCGTAGAGGAAGGCTGCCAAGCGGATCAGTTTGGGCAGGCGCACGCCTCGGTTGGTGGCGGCCAAGGCGGCGGCGGCGGCGGCGTAGCTGAGGATTTGCAAGGCGGTGAACAGACCCCATGCCCAAGAGTCGAGCGCCAAGACGGCCGAAGCCAGCAAGGCGGCGATCAGCAGGTGCGGTGCGATCCAGCGCAGGACTTTGTGCGACAGGTAGGCGAAAGCGGTGGCGGCCGAGGTCTTGAGCAGGTACTCGGGGTGGCGGATCAGGGCTTGGAAGTTGCCGATACCGATGCGCACGCGGCGGCGGTATTCCTCGCCGATGTGCTCGGGGGTGTCTTCGTTGGCCCAAGCTCTGGGCTCGTAAACCACGCGGTAGCCGGCAGCGGCGACGTTCATGGCGACGCAGAAGTCATCGCAAATCGTGTCAGGCTCCAGCGGCATCCACAGTTCACGACGGATGGCGTAAATGGCCCCGTTGGCACCGAGCAGGCCGCCCAGACGGGCTTCGAAGAACTTCAGGAATTGTTCAATGCGCCAGTACAGGCTGTCTTGGTTGTCGCCGCCGCTGCCGTTGAGGCGCAACTCGCCGGTCACAGCCCCCACTTTAGGGTCTTCAAAATCTTCGACCAGCCGGCGCAGCGCATCGGTGGCAAAGAAGGTGTTGGCGTCTGAAAACACCACGATGGGTGCGTGTACGCGTGAGACCAAATCGTTCAAGACGTTGGCTTTACCCCGGTTTTCCACGAAGGGCAGGGCATGCAAGCGCGGGTCGTCAAAGCGCGCCATGAGCTCCGCCGTGCGGTCTTTGCTGCCGTCCGAGCCGATGTAGGCGTGCAGTTTGTCGGCGGGGTAGTCGAGGCCCAAGATGTTGTCGATGCGCTCAACGATGTGACGTTCTTCGTTGAAAGCCGAGATGACGATGGCCACATGGGGCAAGTCCTGCGCTTGGGCGCGGGTCTTGCGGCGGTCTTGTTTTTTGAAGACGAAGGCCGCGTCGCGCTTGGCTTGGGCCATGGCGGCCACGACGAACAAAACGAAGGGGTAGAGCGCGTAGGAGTAGAGCACCCCGCCGATGCCGAGCACCACCACGCTGATCAAGAGCAGCTCAAGCACGGTGAGCCTCTTGTGCGTGTGCGGTCTGGGTCTGGGGTTGGTAGCCCGGTCGTGCAATGACGTGATCGCGGTATTGACCCGGCTCGCCGTCCAGCCCCGCTTCGGCGGCTTTGACGATGTTGTACATCTCGCGGGCGCTGACGTAGTGCAGCTTCCAGTCGGTGCCGTCGTTGTAGTGCTGGTGCAGGTGCTCGTAGGCCTTGCGCATCGGCTCGCCCAAGAGGGTGTCCATATCGTGTTCTTGGGTGCCGTGGGTGTAAATCTTGACGAAGATCCACTCCGGGCGGCCTTCGACGTGGATGCCGGTGTTGACCCAGTCGTCGATGCGCTCAGGGGTGGGCTTTTGATTGACGCGCACGTCGCCGTTTTCGATGCGCGGCAGCAAACCCCATTTGCGGCTGTGCTTCATGAAGCCCAAGGGGCCTTGCAGGATCATCAAGTCGCCCTCGGGCGTGCCGCCCACTTGGACGCGGGTGCCGCTGTCATGCGACTTGCGCCCGTGGGGCTGATCCTTGGCGTAGTAAATCTGGTTGATGGTGCGGGTCTGGCAGGGGTCCGGGGCGGCGGGCAGGGTGTAGTCGGCGTAGCAGCCTTCTTCACGCAAGATGATGAGTTCATGGTCCACGCCGCAGCCCAAACCCTCGGGATGGCTGTTGTCCAAAGCCCAGTTGCCATGGATGAAGGACCAAAGCGGTTGTTTGGTTTCGGGATGCACCGGCAAGGCGTCGTGCCGATCGACCAGCATTTGGGTGAAGCGCTTGAGCTTTTCACGCAAGCCCGCTTCGGTGTCGTCTTCGTGGTGCAGGTGGATCTCGATTTCGCCCAAGCCCATGCGGCAGAGTTCGACCAGCTTTTCAAGGTGTTCCGGGCGGTATTCTTCTTCGGGGTAGAAGAAGCTGTGGATGGGCGAGCGGCCGTCGGCGTCCTTGAACGGCGCACACAGCTTGGGGTACTCATCGCGCCAACGCTGCACCCGGGCACATTCGGTGGCGTAGGTCGGACGGGCCCACATCGGCTCATAGTGATCGACGAAGCAAAACATCAAATGCCGCGTCTTGCCGGGGGGCGTGGGCGCGCGCCAGTCTTGGCGCAGATAGCTCGCCAACCAGAGGTGGATGTTGCGCTTGCGCATGAACATCACCACACCAAGCACGGCCAGCAAAAAGCCAGCGGCAAACAAAATCAGCAACCCCATCAGCACGTTGGTTCCACTCTCGGTTAAGGCCCGCCGCACTCTAGCATCGCCCTTCACGCTGTGCGTGGCTGTTCGTAACCGACAGCCTATTCGCTCGGGCTCATTTGTTGATTAATGATGAATCCTTCCACCACTGCGAACGTAAGGACCACGCCGATCAAGGCGGCACGACGCCAAAAGACGGTGGGTTCTGCGGACGCGTTACTTTCTTGCCCCAGTTTGTTGCTGGTGGGGCTGATGACGGCGGGTGGCGTGGTTTGGACGGTGTAGATGTGCCAGCAAGCGATGCACAGGGCCAGCAGGAAATAAAGCGTGGACTGATAGGTGCGGGATAAGAACCATCCACAGGTGAAAAATCCGGCCATAGCGGCCATCAATAACGTGGCCATCTGACTGATGTCGGCCTCTTGGGGGCTTGGCGGTCGCGTACAACTTGCGACGCTTTTGAGCGTCAAGACGACCAATCCCATCCACACAAAGTAGCCACTCACGCCCAGCTCGGCAAAGCAAAGAACGAACGAATTGTGGGCCGTGAGGTGATCCACCGGGTTGTTATCTTCAAAGTTGCCGTAACCGACCCCAAAAACAGGGTTGCTACTTAGCATGTCTACCCCTGACGACCAAGACAAGATCCGATCTTCGGATGATTTGTCCTTGCCGGAAATCTCTCGTTTGTTGCCGCCAATGCTGCCTGCTGAGATCAGCACAGCCACAACGGCAGCACCGATCAAGGTTTTTCGCCATCCGAAGATTTTCAATGATCCCACCAGCAAGGCGGTTCCGATACCCAGTTGCGCGCCCCGCGATTGGGTGAGCTTGATGGCGTAAAAAAGGATCCCACCCGGTGCCCCAATCAGGAGCAAGTTGCGCAGCAGTTGTCCCGGACGATAGAGCCCCACCAGCATGGGCAAAGCCATCACCATGGCTTGAGCAAAGTCGTTGGGATCACTCAAGGGCCCCAAGCTGCGAACCCGAAACACGTACCAACCTGAATCATCATTGGCTGGCGCATCGAACGGTGGCGCTTGGCTCATGTCGTCCATGTCGTGATCCGGGTGCTTTTGGATCATGACCAAGTCGGTCCAGCGCTCGCCGGTGTGGAAGGCGGAGATGGCATAACCCCCAGCGATGACCAACCCGATCACGGTGGCCAAGCAGGTTTTTTGTAGGCGCTCCAGTGTGTTGACGTTCAGGAGCGTCAAGACAAACAGCATGATGGACGGCGTGAACTCGTTGATCGCTTGCAAGGCTCCATTGGGACCACCATCGTTGGCGATCTGGGAGAGCGAAATCATGGTGCAAAAGCCAAAAAACAGCTTGAAATGAATGTTGCGCGCCGCAATCGGGCTGCCTGCGCGGACGTTGCGCCATGACAAAAACAAACACAGCATGCTGATGGTCAACATGGGCCGCAGCGAGGCCAGATCCGGGGCGTACATCTCGACGGGCCGGAAAAACGTCATGAAAACGTACAGCAAATACAGAGCAAAGCTCATCAAGAGATCCCAAGACGATGTCGGTTCGGATGCTATCGGGTTCCACTCAAGGTACTCACCCTAGGTCAAGGTGTGTGCGCCATCCTTCACGGTGGTGTGTCTTCTTGTCATCATGAGCCCCTGCTGGTCGAGAATTGAAACAAATCCTTCCGGTTTTGGGAGGGGTGCTCCACGTAGGATCCCTTCTGGCTATCAAGCAAGTAAATCTCCATGACCCAAATTCCGCCTCCTTCGTCCGCCCTCCAACCTCGGCGTGTGCTTTATCACCATCGAACCCAAGGCAAAGCGGTGGAAGGTGTGCATATTCGTGGCGTCACCGATGCACTGCGGGTTGAAGGCATTCCGGTGGATGTGATCTCTCTACCGGGTGCCGATCCCTACGCTTCACCCAAGGCCATGTCACCCACCCGACAAGCTCGTCCATGGATGAAGGTGGTTGCCAAATTGCCCGAGCCTTTGTTTGAGTTGGCCGAACTTGGCTACAACTTGGTGGCGGGTTGGCGCTTGCTGCGCTATCTGAATGCGCATCCCGAAGTGGACATGATCTATGAGCGCTACTCGCTGTTCATGGCCATCACGGTGTTGATGGGGCGCGCTCGGGGTATCCCTGTGATCCTTGAAATCAACGATTCGGCTTCCGTCGAGCGGGTTCGCGCCTTGTTCTTCCTGAAGCTCGCCATGGCCATTGAGCGCTGGACTTTGAGTCGCTGTGCCGGCTTGGTGTTTGTCTCTGGTAATTTCCGGGATCGGGTCCAGCAAGTGCATGGTGTGCCGTTGGCCCCGGCCATCGTCTCGCACAACGCGGCCAATATCGACAAATTCAGCTTTACCCCCGAGCAGCGTGCTGCGGCCCGTGCCAAGTGGGGACTTGAGGGGCATGTGGTCTGCGGCTATCTCGGGGCTTTTTTGCCTTGGCATGCCATCGACCAGTTTGTGACCGAAGCGGCCGAGTCTCTCAAAGCGCAGCCTGAACTCAAGTTGCTCTTGGTGGGCGATGGCATCACTTTTGACGCTATGCAGACCTTCGTGAAAGCGCAGGGCCTTGAAAACCAAATCGTTATGACCGGGCGTGTGGCCCACGACGAGGTACCTGGACTGTTGGCCGCCATGGACATGGCGATCTTGCCCAGTGCTGGTGACTACACCTCGCCCGTCAAGCTGTTTGAATTCATGGCTTGTGGGATTGCCCCCGTGGCCCCTGATCTGGCACCGATTCGGGAAGTCGTACAAGAAGACAAAACGGGCTGGATGTTCAAGTCGGGTGACATGAAGGCTGCGGTGGCCATGGTCGTGGACCGTAGCCGTGACCTGACCGCCCTTCAACGCGTGGGTGGTGCGGCTCGGGAGTACATCACCCATGAACGGCAGTGGCGGCACAACATTGTCGATCTGCTGGCGCTTTTCCAGCGGGTGCGCCCCACCCGTTGACCTTGGTTTTACTCACGCATTCCCTGATGCAGAGCGGCTTCAATGAGACTAGTCTCGGCAGCGTCGATCACCGGGCGATTTGCCATCGGTCGGCGCATCAGAGCATTGACCCCCCGAGGTTTCGGGGGGTTTTTTTTGATCTATATCTTGATGTGTTCAAGATATTGCACAAAGTTTGATGCGCGACAAATGACACAAACACAGGCTGTTGTCTGATGACGTTTCAACATAACGGAGACACCCATGCGTGCATTGACTGACTTCTTTTCGACCGATTACGGCCTGATGAGTGCTGCTGTTATCGCCTTTTCTGCGGGCATGATTGTTTTTTACGCCCGTTTTTTCATGCGCAACATCCGTGAAGATGCGGCCAAGGCAGCTGCTCGCGGCGAACGTTGATTTGGACCGATGACTGAGGAGATGGGTGACCGCCTTGGTACCCGGATTCCTTGGTTGAGTTTGTTGTTTGCTGCGCTGCTGGTTTTACTGGCGTCGAATCCTTATGCCGAGCCTTGGGCTCAGACGCTTGGTTGGCAGCGCATGGATCAAGCAGCTTGGCAGCTTTGGAGTTGTTCGCTGGTTCATTTCGGCCCCCTGCATGCTGTGGGCGATGCGGTCGGGCTGTTGATCGGGGGCTACTGGGTTGAGCGTCGGCTTGGGCCTTGGCGACTGGCTTTGGCTTGGGTCATCGTTGCACCCCTTGCCGTGCTAAGTGTTGCGTGGCTACAGCCAGATGTTGGCCAAGTACGTGGTGCCTCAGCGTTGTCGGTCTTCGGGCTGGTGGCTGCTTGGGCGGGTTGTTGGCTCGATGCCACCGTCTCGCGCCGTTGGCTGTTTTGGGCGGCGCTCTTGTTTGTTGTCAAAATGCTGGGTGATGCGTTTGAATGGCGTGGCAGCTCAGGTGTTTTGCCACACAGCGTGGGTGTTGCTTGGCCCGCACATGCTTGCGCTGCTGGGTGCGCGCTGGTTTGGCGGTGGACTTATCGTCGAGCCCCGTTGGGATCGAGCGAATGTAAATCACTCGCAAATGCGACTCATTCGCATTAAGATGGCCCCATTGCACTTTGCCACTCCTTGAGTCCGCCATGTTCCAGACCGTGTTGATCACTTTCCGCGAAGGCCTTGAATCCTTGTTGATCATTGCTATCGCAGCCATGTTGCTGCGGCGTACCGGACGTGCCGAGTTGGTTGCTGCTTTGCGCGTAGGTACAGGTGCAGCCTTGGTGCTCTCGGTCCTTTTGGGGGTGATCCTGGCTCAGGTGGGGGCGCTTTCACCGGCTTTGGAAGGCTCCATGGCGTTGGTGGCCGCCATCACCGTGATGGCTTGTACCTTGCACATGATGCGTATGGGCCGGCAAATGAAAGGTGAGATTGATCAGCAGCTCCAAGTGGCAACACGCCATGAAGGTCGGCGAGCTTGGTGGGCTGTGGCGGTATTTGCCTTGTTCATGGTGGGGCGCGAAGGGGTAGAAACCGCCACCATCGTGGCTTCGCTGGCCAAAAATGCTGAAATGCGCGGTTTGGCCGCAGGCGGTGTGCTGGGTTTTGCCTTGGCTGGGGCGGTGGCTTATGCTTGGCTCAAGCAAGGTCACCGGGTCAATTTGTCACGATTCTTCCAAGTCACGGCTGTGTTTATGGTGCTATTTGCCTTTCAGCTCGTCTTGTTGGCGGTGCATGAATTCAGCGAAGCAGCCTTGCTGCCCTTGGTGGATAACCAAGCTTGGCACGATGCCACCGAGCCCTTCGCTTCGGGCTGGATCGGGCAAGTCATGAGCATGGGCTTGGTGGTTCTGCCGGTGGTTTGGTTGATTGGAGCGCGCTGGTTGGATACGCCGCCGCGCCCCCAAGTGCCGTCTTCCTTGCGGACGTCGGCTGCCACAGGTGCCGTCACGGTGCCAGCGACCCAGATCTGATCAGTGCTTAGACACCCTCGGATCAAAGAAGGGAGTGGGGCTGTGAATCACAAGGCGCTCACCACTTCTCGGGTGGATCATTTCCAGTTGAGTCGCGTGTAGCAGCAAGCGGGCGGCGTCTTGGCGCACGTTGTCCGGGGCGTAGAGACCATCACCGACGATGGGATGGCCCATGGCCTGCATGTGTACACGCAGTTGGTGGGATCGTCCCGTGATGGGACGCAGCTCCATCCGGGTACCCCCCTCCACTTGAGGATGTCTCCCCAAACAACGCCAGTGTGTTTCGGACGGTTTACCGTGCTCGAAGTTCACCATTTGTCGGGGCCGATTCGGCCAATCGCAGCACAAGGGCAAGGTCACGGTGCCCGTCATCTCAGACGGTTGACCCGCAACCACGGCGTGATAGATCTTGCTGATACGGCGTTCAGCCAACGCGTGACCCAAGGCGCGTTGAGCTTCTGGATGACGGGCCAACATCATCAAGCCGGAAGTGGGTTGATCCAAGCGATGCACCACCAACGCATCAGGGAATCGCTGCAATACCCGCGCCAGAGCGCAATCTTGCTTGTCTTCACCCCGTCCGGGCACCGCCAGCATCCCGCTGGGCTTGTCGATCACCAGCAAGGACTCGTCCACGTGGAGGTAGCTCAATTCGAAGGGCATGGGGTGGATTTTATGTGTGGTCGATCAGTGACCTAGAAGACAATCGCAGCCCATCCATTTCGAGTCCTCCGCAGTCCATGCCCAGTACACCGCCTTTCTCTATCAGCCCCGCCAGCTTGGATGAGTGGCTTCATCTGTTGTTTAGACGCGACACTTTGATCGAAGTCTTTATCGCCCTCGTGGCGTTGGGATTGGCTTGGTTTTTGGTGCGGTTAAGCCGTGGGCGGCGCAAGATTTTGGCCGGCTCGGTGCTCTACGGCGATCACTTGGTCGATGGTGTGCTTTTCCCGGCCGTGGCATTGGTTTTGGCCTTGGTGGCGCAGTACGCCCTCAAGGCGTCGATGAGCACGTTGGTCGTTTTCAAGCTCTTGCTGCCTGTTCTTCTGTCTCTGGCTGTGATCCGCATGGCGGCCAAGGTGCTCAGCGCTGCTTTCCCCAAACGTGCTTGGGTGGTCTCGGTCGAGAAAACCATTTCTTGGATCGCTTGGGCCGCTGTGGTTCTTTGGTTGACCGATTTGCTACCCAGTCTGATGAAGGAGATGGAAACGGTCACTTGGCAATTTGGCGAAAGTCACGTCTCGCTGCGCAATGTGGTCGAAGGCAGCCTGACGGGCGCAATCGTCATGGTGCTGGCCCTGTGGGTTTCGGCCGCGATTGAGCGGCGCTTGCTTGATGGTCCCGCCGATGAGATGTCCCTGCGCAAGATTGCGGCCAATCTGGTGCGGGTGGTGCTCGTTTTTGTCGGCCTGTTGATGGCCATGTCTTCGGTGGGAATCAACCTCACCACGCTCTCGGTGCTAGGCGGTGGCTTGGGCGTGGGCCTCGGTTTTGGCTTGCAGAAGGTTGCGGCCAATTACGTCAGTGGTTTTGTGATTTTGGCTGAAGGGTCGCTGCACATCGGTGACGTGGTCAAGGTCGATGGTTTCGAAGGGCGTATCACCGACATCGCCACGCGCTACACCGTGATTCGGGCCGTGAATGGCCGTGAATCCATCGTGCCGAATGAAATGTTGATTTCACAGCGCATCGAAAATTCCTCTCTGGCTGATCCCAATGTGCAGTTCTCAACCACGGTCCAAGTGGCTTACGGCACCGATCTACCCGCACTTTTTCCTGCTTTGATCGTCGCTGTCTCACGGGTTCCACGGGTGCTGAAAGACCCCGCACCTGGCATTGCGCTGTCAGCATTTGCCGCCGATGGCTTGGAGTTGACCGTTGCTTTTTGGATCAATGATCCCGAAAAAGGCTTTAGCGGTGTGCGCTCCGACGTCAACATGACCATCCTCCACGAACTGAACCGTCGCGGTATCGAGATCCCCTACCCGCAACGGGTGGTGCGTCAGCTGGCGTCTTGATCTGCTTGGCGTGTCATAGATTTTCCCTCCGCACAGCGTTGGCAAATACAGGCTTGGCCGCGTTTTTCTGTGGGGACGAGGGCCCGTATTTCGGGGCGGAACTGGACGGTGGTACACCAGCAGGGCACGTCAAAGCGGCCAGAGGCTGCGGGGGCGCAGCCGTTTGGGCCGCCGCACAGGGGGCAGCGGTGCTCGGCTTGCGGGGTGGTGCAGGCCGAGCGGGCACAGGAGGTGGTGTCGCAACCCATCTGTGCAGCCTGATCAGGCCGTGACGACCGGGATCTTGCCGATCTTGGCGGCCCAAGTCTTGGGGCCTTCGATGTGGGCGCTGGTGCCGCCGGAATCGACGGCCACCGTCACCGGCATATCGACCACGTCGAATTCGTAGATCGCTTCCATGCCGAGGTCCGCAAAGCCGACGACTTTGGCGGCCTTGATCGCCTTCGACACCAAGTAGGCCGAGCCGCCCACCGCCATCAGATAAGCGCTTTGGTTGTCCTTGATCGCTTGGATGGCGACCGGGCCACGCTCGGCCTTGCCGACCATCGAGATCAGGCCGGTCTGCTCCAGCATCATGCGGGTGAAGCCGTCCATGCGGGTGGCGGTGGTGGGGCCGGCCGGGCCGACAACTTCATCGCGCACCGGGTCCACCGGGCCGACGTAATAGATGACGCGATTCGTGAAATCGACCGGCAACTTTTCGCCCTTGGCCAGCATGTCGGAGATGCGCTTGTGCGCGGCGTCCCGACCCGTGAGCATCTTGCCGTTCAGCAGCAGGGTGTCGCCTGGCTTCCAGCTCGCCACTTCGGCTTTGGTCAGGGTGTTCAGATCAACACGCTTGGACTTGTTGTAGTCGGGCGCCCAAGCGACGTCGGGCCACAGGTCCAAGCTCGGCGGCTCCATGAAGGCCGGGCCGGAGCCGTCGAGCACGAAGTGGCCGTGACGGGTGGCGGCGCAGTTCGGGATCATGGCGATGGGCTTCGAGGCGGCGTGGGTCGGGAAGGTCTTGATCTTCACGTCCAGCACCGTGGTGAGTCCCCCCAGCCCTTGCGCGCCGATGCCGAGCGCGTTGACCTTCTCGTACAGCTCAATGCGCAGCTCTTCGAGCTTGTTGCTTGGGCCGCGCTCAAGAAGCTCAAACATGTCGATGTCGTCCATCAGCGATTCTTTGGCCAGTAAGGCCGCTTTTTCTGCGGTGCCGCCGACGCCGATACCCAAAATGCCCGGCGGGCACCAGCCCGCGCCCATGGTCGGCACGGTCTTCAAGACCCAATCGACGATGTTGTCGCTCGGGTTGAGCATGTAGACCTTGGACTTGTTCTCCGAGCCGCCGCCCTTGGCCGCAACGATCACGTCCACGGTGTTGCCCGGCACCACGTCCATGAAGATCACGGCGGGCGTGTTGTCGCGGGTGTTTTTACGCTCGAAGATCGGGTCAGACAGGACAGACGCGCGCAGCTTGTTGTCCGGGTTGTTGTAGCCCTGGCGCACGCCTTCGTTGACGGCGTCTTGGATCGAGCCGGTGAAGCCTTCCCAGCGCACGTCCATGCCGATCTTCAAGAACACATTGACGATGCCGGTGTCTTGGCAAATCGGGCGACGGCCCTCGGCGCACATCTTTGAGTTGGTCAGGATCTGCGCGATGGCGTCCTTGGCGGCCGGGCTTTGCTCGCGCTCATAGGCGCGGGCGAGGTGAGCGATGAAGTCAGCTGGGTGGTAGTAGCTGATGTATTGCAGGGCAGCGGCGACGCTTTCGATCAGGTCGGCCTGGCGAATGAGGGTCATGGTGAAGTCTCGGGTTGTGCGGTGCTTAGGGATTGAAGCGTATCGTGCCCCTGCTGGCTTGCATCAGTCTGGCGCAGGCTTTTTCTCAGAATATTCGAGGCCACACCATGCATGACTCACAAAGGGCACCGCCTTGGCATGCTCTTCCAACCGAAGTGGTTGCGACGACCTTGCGAACAGACCGGGCCACGGGTCTTGGTGCTGCTGAGGTGGATCAGCGTCAGCGCATCGGTGGGCACAACAGTTTGCCGGTGTCACCGAAGCGCTTTGGGTTGGGGCGGCTACTGGGGCAGTTTCGCAGTCCCTTGGTTTATATCTTGATGGTCGCAGCAGCTTTGGCCGGGCTCCTTGGGCATCTCGCCGATGCAGCGGTGGTTTTGGCGGTGGTGGTCATCAATGCGCTGATTGGGACGTTGCAGGAGGGCCGCGCTGAACGTTCGATGGCGGCGCTGCGGCAAATGACAAGTCTGTCGGCGCGGGTAATGCGGGGCGGACACGTGCTGCTGGTCGATGCCACAGAACTGGTCCCCGGTGACCTGATGGTGCTGGCTGCGGGAGAAGCCATCGCTGCGGATGCTCGCCTGACGGAGGCGGTGCAATTGCAGGTCGCGGAAGCTGCGCTCACAGGGGAGTCCATGCCGGTGTCCAAGTCGGTGGCAACCCTGTCTGAGGCAACGCGGCTGGAGGACCGGCTCAACATGGTGTACGCCGGCACCCACATCACGGCTGGACGAGGTCAGGCCCTGGTGGTGGCAACCGGAGCACAAACCGAGCTTGGCCTGATCGCGCATCTCACGGCCTGCGCCATCGAGCCCAAGACGCCCCTTGAGCAACGCATTGAGATCTTTGGGCGCGGGCTGGTTTGGGCGGCGGTGGTCTTATTCATCGTGGTGATGCTGCTCGGCATGGTGCGCCATATGCCTTTGACGGCGTTGCTCATGGTGGCCATCAGTCAGATGGTGGCCATGGTGCCTGAAGGATTGCCTGTGGCGATGACGATTGCGCTGGCCGTGGGGATGCAGCGTATGGCAGCTCACGGGGCCATCATTCGGCGACTTTCTGCCGTGGAAACCTTGGGCTCGACCACGGTGATTTGTACCGATAAGACCGGCACCTTGACGCGCAACGAGATGACGGTGACCGCTCTTGGCGTGCCGCAAGGTGAGCCGGGCAAGGTGAGGGTAGCGTGTACGACGGTCGAAAACCTTTTGGCTCTGGCGGCGCGCCAAGGTCGAGAACCCGCGCAGCTTGATCCTGCGGTGACTGCCTTGGTCACGACGGCTGTGTTGTGCAACGACGCGGTTCAAGCGAAGGGTGCTGAGCGACCGCACGGTGATCCGACCGAGGTCGCTTTATGGCTGTTGGCCACGCGCCTTGGTCTGAATCCGCTGTCGATCTGTCGGGAGGCCCCGCGCCAGGCGGAGATTCCTTTTGATGCCGAGACCAAACTGATGTTCACCAGCCACCGCCACTCGGATGGTCGGCAGCGACTCCACATCAAGGGTGCGCCCGAAGCGGTGTTGCGTTTGTGCGGGGCGGCCCTTGATCACCCCGCCTACGCTGAAGCCGATGCCATGGCGGCACGTGCTCTGAGGGTGTTGGCTTTTTGCGTTGTTGAGCATGATCCGCTTGAACCCTTCGATCTAACCCAAGGGGTGGCGGTGCTCGCTGCGCAGATCAAACGGCGGGCTCAGTGGTTGGGTTTGATGGGGCAGATCGACCCCCCGCGTGACGAAGTGCGTCCTGCTGTGGCCGCTTGTCGTTCCGCCGGCATTCGCACCGTGATGGTGACGGGTGATCACAAACTGACGGGCCTGGCGATTGCGCGTGAACTTGGGATCGCCCGTGATGGCGACCGCGCTGTCGATGGCTTGGAACTTGAGCGCATGAGTGAGGCTGAATTGCAAGCGGCGCTGGACCATATCGCCGTGTTTGCACGGGTTCACCCGGCCCAGAAGCTGCGGATCGTGGAGGCTTTTCAAGCGCGAGGTGAGGTGGTAGCCATGACCGGCGATGGCGTCAACGATGCGCCCGCTTTGGCGCGTGCCGATGTCGGCATCGCCATGGGCTTGACCGGCACGGAGGTGGCCAAGAGCGCTGCGCGCATTGTGATCACCGACGACAACTTTGCCACCATCGTCAGCGCGGTCGAGCAAGGCCGGGTGGTTTACGGCAACCTCAAAAAACTCATCCTCTATCTCTTCGCCACCGCCTTGGCCGAGGTGCTGGTGCTGTTGCTGGCTTTACTGAGTGGTTTGCCGTTGCCTTTGGCTGCGGTGCAGATCTTGTGGATCAACATCGTTACGGAAGGCACTGTCACGGTCAATCTGGTGATGGATCCACCCGATGGCGACGAAATGCGCCGTCCGCCCACACCACGAAGTGAACCCTTGATCAGTCGTGACATGCTTTATCGAGTGCTGTTGATGACACCCATGATCACGGCCGTTAGCTTGGGGTGGTTTGTCTGGCGACTATCGCAAGGGGTGGATGAGGCGCTGGTGCGCACGGAAACGTTCACGCTCGTGGCGCTGTGTGCTTGGTTCAACGTGCTGAACTGCCAGTCGGCCACCCGCTCAGCGTTGCAGCTTGGCGTGTTGCGCAACCGCTGGTTGCTGGGCGGGCTGGGGTTGTCCGTGTTGCTGCAAGGCGCGGTGCTGACGATACCGGCCATGAATGCGCTGTTCCACACACAGCCATTGCCCGTGACCACTTTGGGGGTGCTGCTGGCAGCAGCCAGCAGCGTGCTTTGGGCGGAAGAGCTGCGCAAAGCATGGGCCAGAAAAGCCTTTAGTGCTCAGCTGAATGGGCCACGGGCGGATGCATGATCCGGTCCGTCCAAGCGATGGCCAGCGCAGATAGCAGGAATGCAAGATGGATCAGCGTTTGCCACATCAGCACTTTTTCGGTGTAGTTGGCGGCGTTGATGAAGGTCTTGAGCAGATGAATCGAGCTGATGCCGATGATGGCTGTGCCCAGCTTGACTTTTAGCACCGAGGCATTGACATGATCCAGCCACTCCGGTTGATCGGGGTGGTGATCGAGATCAAGGCGGGAGACAAAGGTCTCGTAGCCGCCGACGATCACCATGATCAGTAGGTTGGAGATCATCACCACGTCGATCAAGCCCAGTACCACCAGCATGATGATGGTTTCGTTGAGGTGCAGTGAGCTGCCTGCTTCGGCGGTGTAGCCGATGCTCTTGACCAAGATGTCGAGTGCCGTTTGGTTGCCGAAAGCAGCCTCGATCAGATGAACCAGCTCGACCCAGAAGTGGAAAACGTAGACGGCCTGCGCCAAGATCAGCCCGAGGTAGAGCGGGAGTTGCAGCCACCGGCTGGCAAAAATCAAGCGGGGCAGCGGTCGAAGGCGAGGAGAGGGTGGGGAGACAGAGTCGGTCATGGTGAGCAGGCAAAGGTGGGTGGCAATTTTAAAGCGGCAGCTGTGGTGAAAAGACGTGCTACACCGATCTTGATCAAAGTGCATGCGGGTTTGACCGTGGCTTTGCATGCAAAGTAAGCACTTCGTAAGAGCCCCTGCCTAATGTCCCACCTTGATTCGCCGGCCGAACTGTGACGTTCGGCCGTTTGACTTTATCCGCTGTGAGGAGACATGCATGACCACTGACAACCAGACCAAGATCTATACCCCTGATGCCGCTTTTGTTGCGGCTGCGAACGTTTCGGGCATGGCCGCTTACGAGGCGCTGTGCCAAGAAGCTGACACCGATTACGAAGGCTACTGGGCTCGTTTGGCCCGTGAATTCATCACTTGGCAGACACCGTTCACCAAGGTGTTGAACCAAGAGAACGCACCGTTTTTCAAGTGGTTTGAAGACGGCACGCTGAATGCTTCCTACAACTGCTTGGACCGCAACGTTGAGCGTGGTCTGGGCGACAAGACCGCCATCATCTTTGAAGCTGACGGCGGCGAAGTCACCAAGGTGACTTACAGCGAACTGCTGGCCAAGACCAGCCAGTACGCCAATGTGCTGAAGTCGCTGGGCGTGCAAAAGGGTGACCGCGTGGTCATCTACATCGCCATGTCGATCGAAGGCGTGGCTGCGATGCAAGCTTGTGCCCGTATCGGCGCGACCCACTCGGTGGTGTTTGGTGGCTTCTCGGCCCAATCGTTGCGTGACCGTATCGAAGATACCGGCGCCAAGATCGTCATCACCGCTGACCACCAAGTGCGTGGTGGCAAGAAGCTGCCGCTCAAATCCATCGTGGACGAAGCCCTGACGCTGGGCGGCTGCGAAAAGATTCAAAACGTGCTGGTCGTGAAGCGCTCGGGCGCTGAAATCGCCATGACCGAAGGCCGCGATCTGTGGCTGGGTGATCTGGCTGCGCAGCAATCGACCACGTGCGAGCCGACTTGGGTTGAAGCGGATCATCCGTTGTTCCTGCTCTACACCTCGGGTTCGACCGGCAAGCCCAAGGGCGTGCAACACAGCACCGGCGGCTATTTGCTGCACGCTGCGCTGACCACCAAGTGGACCTTCGACCTGAAGGACAACGATGTGTTCTGGTGTACGGCCGACATCGGCTGGGTCACAGGCCACAGCTACATCACCTACGGCCCGCTCGCCTTGGGTGGCACCGAGATCGTTTTCGAAGGCGTGCCGACCTATCCGGACGCTGGCCGCTTCTGGAAGATGATTCAAGACCACAAGGTCTCGATCTTCTACACCGCCCCGACCGCGATCCGTTCGTTGATCAAGGCGGCTGAAGCCAATGATGCTGTGCATCCGAAGAGCTACGACCTGTCGAGCCTGCGTTTGCTGGGCTCGGTCGGCGAGCCGATCAATCCTGCTGCTTGGGAGTGGTACCACTTGCACGTGGGTGGCGGCCGTTGCCCGATTGTGGACACCTTCTGGCAAACCGAAACCGGCGGTCACATGATCACGCCGATGCCGGGTGCGACACCGCTGGTGCCGGGTTCATGCACGCTGCCCTTCCCGGGCATCCAAGTGGCCATCGTTGACGAAACCGGCAACGATGTGCCCAACGGTCAAGGCGGCATCTTGGTTGTCAAGAAGCCGTGGCCGTCGATGATCCGCAACATCTGGGGTGACGGCGAGCGTTTCGTCAAGAGCTACTACCCGTCGGAGCTGAAGGGCTACTACTTGGCCGGTGACGGTGCGATCCGTGATGCCAACACCGCTTACTTCACCATCACAGGCCGTATCGACGACGTGCTGAACGTGTCCGGTCACCGCATGGGTACGATGGAAATCGAATCCGCGCTGGTGAGCTGCACCGAGCTGGTCGCTGAAGCGGCTGTGGTCGGTCGTCCGGATGACACCACGGGTGAAGCGGTGTGTGCCTTCGTGGTGCTGAAGCGTTCCCTGCCCACGGGCGACGAAGCCAAGGCCATCGCCAAGAAACTGCGTGATCACATCGGCAAGGAAATCGGTCCGATTGCCAAGCCTAAGGACATCCGCTTCGGTGAAAACCTGCCCAAGACCCGTTCGGGCAAGATCATGCGCCGCCTGCTGCGCTCGATCGCCAAGGGTGAAACCATCACCCAAGACACCAGCACGCTGGAAAACCCGGCCATCTTGGATCAACTGGGCCAGACTTACTGAGCCTTGCTGAGCTGATCGGCCAATAAAAAGCCCCGCCTAGGCGGGGCTTTTTTGTGCATGGTTGATTCCGTTGGCGCCGGTGATTGCGCAGGCTTATTCGAACGGATAGGGGCCGATCACAGATCGTGTGCGAGGGCTATGCACCCAGCGAAGCGGTCTGCCGGTATCCAGTGCGTTGTCGCGCAGTTGCTCTAGTTCACGCAGATAGCGCCGGTAGACCACTGGACGGCTGGCTTGTGGCAGGAAATCATCGCCGCCCCAACGATACCAACGTCCCGCCACGTACAGACCATCGCCTCGACCCACGCCTTGACCCGGTTCATGACCCGGTAGCCAGCGGCTGATCAGCAGATGGCACCCGCTGGTGGCGGGTAGCTGAGTCGCAAAACTCATCGTCCCCCAGTCGTCCGCCTCAATGGGTTCGGAGACACGGGCTTCGGCCTCCAAGCTACGGATCGACCAACGGCTCACACCCATGCCTTGGGTTTGTCCGGTTCGCACGGCCAACAGCGTGGCCCACTGACCATCCTCGGTGCGGCGTGTGCGTTCAATGCGTACGGCCTCTGCCTCGAAGGTCGCACCCATCACCACCACCTCCCACGCAGGAGGAGCATCGTCCGTGCTGATCAGTTGAAACCGCACTCGATCCAGATCGTTCTCCACTTGGCAGATCTGGAGCTGTTGCGCCTCAAGCGTCACGCTCCAAGCTAGGGCGCACCCGGGTCGCGTCACAGGGGTGGGCATGGGTTGCTGCTGCACCGCGCAGGGTTGATCGTGGGGCCACAGCGGCGCTTGACGTGCTGCTGGGTTGGCTACCGCTGCGTGGATCAACACGCTGCATGCTGTGCAGGAGACAAAGAAAATGGAGGTGAACTTCATTGCGGCAAGGTATAGCTTGACTTCGCCAAGAAAAAGCCCCGCCTAGGCGGGGCTTTTTGTGATCTCAACGCTGAATTACTTCAGGGTGAGGATCCACTGAACCAATTGCTTGGCTTCAGCTTCAGACACCTTGGCGGCGTTCGGGGGCATCGGCACGGGGCCGAAAGAACCAGAACCACCCTTCAGAACCTTGGCGGTCAGCTTGTCGGTGTCGGCAGCGCTGTACTTGGCGGCGACATCCTTGTAAGCCGGGCCCACAACCTTCTTGTCCACCGAGTGGCAAGCCAAGCAGCCCTTGGCCTTGGCCAGATCAGCGTTAGCGAAAGCGGGAGCAGAGATCACGGCAGCAACGGCTGCGATAACGAACAGAGCCTTCATGGGCATCCTTTCACAGTGGGTTGGAAACGGTAAAGTCGGTAAGACTTGATCATTCTAACGAGTGAGATAATGAACCGTTGACAGGGAATGGGCGGGAAAACCATAAGAAGTCAAACTAAAAATGGGTTTGAACACCGAGGTAATGGCATATGTTATTTGTTCTGGTAGGCGTGGTCCTGATGGCTATGCGGCTTCTGGAGTTTGGTCCGGTCGCCCTGTGGCCTTGGTGGTGGATTCTGACTCCCTTCGGTTTGGCCATTCTGTGGTGGTCTTGGAGTGACAAGAGTGGGCGCACCGAGCGCAAAGCCATGGAAGTCCATGACACCAAGCGCAAGGAGCGGCGCAAAAAATCGCTCCAAGCCCTTGGCATGGGTGGTCGCAGAGACAAGGATTGAACTGCGATTCATATTGCCTACACTGCCCACCCTATGTTGATCCT
>NZ_JBYSVC010000022.1:0-35551 GCF_057922285.1 Leptothrix toolikensis (SeqCode) | reverse complement strand
AAGGCCTCACGGGCGCTGTTGCGCTCAGCAATCTTGATCGTGTCGTGCGTCAGGCTGGCGCGATACGCACTGCGATACACCTCAAAAGCCGCATTGATCTGCGCCAAACTCGGCGCCGGTGCCGGCCCCACGGCTCAGGGAAACGCGCATTCCCCGTCAACGACGCCACGATCAGCGCCACCTTGGTCTGAAAGTCCGATTCGTTCAGCCGCACAAAATTCGTAATCACCTTAGCTTGCATGGAGAACTCCCGTTTGATTGAAAGGGCGTCCCATTCTTTGCCGCGCAGCGACTTGAGCTGTATCCCCCCAAAGTTGGGTTGAGGGGGGATGCGGGAATCAGACCCGGAACTGGATGCTCATCGGGGCACTGCCTTCATGTGACCGATAAGTCACGCGACCGTGATAAACGAATGGCGCACTTTTCCCAGCTGAAAGCTTGCTGTCGCGCACGAATAGATGAATAGCGACACCCAGTTCCTCGTGATGAATGAGTGCCTGACCACGCTTGCTGGCGGGCGTTGTGGCGTTTTGGCTTTGCCAGTGGAAGGTGTGCGCGTCGAGCCAGCGGTCGTGATAGCGATGCGCTTGAGCCTTGCCTTGCTTGTTCAATGTCACCAACAAGATGTGCGCTTTTTTGTCGTTGAGCACCACATGACCGTTATTCCAGTTTCCGGGGTTGAACTCTTCGCCAAACAAGGGCGGAATGTCTTCTCGGGCGAAGGATTCACCCACCGCCAGATCCAGCGGATCGACTACAGCACGCAAACGCGCCAACGTCCGCATGTCATCGGTGGCGAGCATGTCGGCGTATTCGGGGTTGTTCGCCTTCAAGATGTACTCGCCTGCTGCGTTCTTGGTGACGACACGCAGCAGGTATTGGTTATCCCCTGATTCGTCTTGGCGCTCAATCGCCATCACGCTGCCTGTGATGGACCCCGCGCGACTTGGGTTAACGAGTTCAAGCAGCAAATAGTCGCCATCGCGGATGGGTTGCTTGCCACCATCCATGGATCGGCCTGAAGCCTTTGCGATGAAATGCCGACCGGGGTCCAGCTGTCCATAGCTGACCGGCAGTGCGCGATGTTCTTCGGCATCAGTTCGGCCTGTTCGGAAGTGCCCGCAAGCAATCTTGAGGTTTGGGAAGTACGGCAATTCGACCGCTTCGCGTGGTTGGACCGGGAAAGGCACAACGTTATTGGTTGCTGTCTCGCCCGCCACCGGAGCCAAACGGACTTCGTAGCTAGCAAGGCGGAAATCCACCAGCTCCTGCAATAGCGCTGCCAGCTGCTCAGTCAGCACACTCGGTACGTCCTGTGCGAGGCGGAACACATCACCCACATCTCCTCGTTCAACACGGAAAAGCACGTTTGCACCCGCTGCCCGGTTACCACCGATCCAGGCGTTAACCGGGTTCTTGCGCCAATAGGTCGCCCAGGCGGTCGAATCGCCCGCCACACCGGCCACATCTGGGGGTAAATCAGCCAGCAAGGCTCGGCGGCGCTCCAGCACCTCGCGTGAGCGCCGGTTCAAGCGCGATAAAGACACCGCTGAGCTCAGGCCATCAAGTTCCAAGAAAGCCTCAAGCAACACCATCTTGAAACTGCGTGTCATGGCAGAGGTTTCCACCTCATGCAGCAACGCACCAAAGGCGGCAACAGCGTGTTCTTCCTCTTCGCTCAAATCCCCCAAGCTGCGGACCAGCTCGAACCAATGCCCTGCCTGTTTGCGCATGGCCTGCACGCTGGAGCCTGAGCGGTGGAACTCAGTCAGCGTCGGGCGTCGGCCAAGCGTATTGCGCAAGGCTTCGTAGTCTTGGCGCGGGCCATGGCTGTTCAGTTCTTTGAGAAAGTCGATGATGCGCAAGTCATAGTTGACGAAGCACCCCAGCGGCAGTTCCAGCTTCTTTTCTTGCACTTGCACAGCAAACTCTGCCAGCGCGTGAGAGCTGACCCCAACACCGAACAAGGCCTGCGGCTGGCGCAAGAAAGCACGGTGATTGCCGATGAAGTCCAGCACCACCAAATGGCTTTTACCTTCGCAGCGACGTAAACCCCGTCCGAGTTGTTGGAGGAACAAGATCTTCGATTCGGTCGGTCGCAACATCATCACGGTGTCAATGCCGGGTAAATCCACCCCTTCGTTGAACAGATCAACGCTGAACAGCACTTGCAATGTTCCGCCTTGGAGTTCTTCCAGCGCCTGTGCCCGGCCAAGGATGGAGTCGGTATACACCGCCGCAGCCCTCACTCCTGCCAATCTGAACTGCGTCGCCATGAAGTCAGCGTGGCGGCGCGAAATGCAAAAAGCCAACGTGCGGCTCTGGGCGCGTTCTCGCCACTCCTTCAGGGCGTGTCGAGCACGCGCCAGCGTTGCCAGCTTATGGACAAGTTGCTCGGGGTCGAAGCGGCCGTTGCGCCATGGCACATCGCGGTAATCCACCGACTCGTCCAAGATGCCGTAGTAGTGAAACGGGGCCAACAGACCAGCGCGGATGCCATCAAAGAGCTGGCAAGTGTGGACAAGGTTGTCATCGCACAGCGAGAGGATGTCGGACTGGTCGGTGCGCTCTGGGGTGGCAGTCAGACCCAGCAGAAATGCGGGCGCAAAGTGGCCCAATAAGCGCCGGTAGGTGGCCGCAGCGGCGTGATGGAACTCGTCGATCACCACGTAATCAAAGTGGTGCGGTGCAAAGCGTTCAAGGTGCTCGGCGCGGCCCAATGTTTGAACCGAGGCGCAGAGGATGTCCACCTCTGCATCACGTTTGCGGCCGGTATAAGCCCCAATGCGAGCTGTCGGACGAATGCGCAAGAAAGTTGCAGCCGCTTGGGCCAAGATTTCTTCGCGGTGGGCCACAAAGAGCACCCGCTGAGCCCCAAGTTGCAGGGTGTCAAAAGCCGCCAACCACGTCTTGCCCAAGCCGGTAGCCAGCACCACCAAGCCACGCCGAAAGCCTTGAACTCGTGTCTCTACGAGTGCCGCAAGTGCGGCACGTTGCACAGCAGTGGGTTCGGGCAAAGCCTCTTGTTCGTCGCTGTCGCTACCCGATGCGATTGCCGCACTCGTTATGGCCATCGGCGGCGGCTTACGACGTTCTTCGTAGGCTTCGATCCAATCGTCCGTCAAGGGCACGGTGTTGGCATCGGCAAAGCGCCGCTCAAAATGCTGCCTCGCCTCCAAAAAGCCGCTGTCACCGGGATACACCACCCGGTAGTTCCATTCCAGTCCTTCTTTAAGCGCTTGTCGGCTGATGTTGCTGGAACCGATGAAGGCGGTGCCCTCGACCAACTCACCTTGTTCCAACCGAGCAAACAGATAAGCCTTGAGGTGAAAACTGCCACCCCGCGTCACATGCACGCGCACGTCGGCTCCTTGCTGTTGCAGCAGGAGCAACAAACGCAGTGCTTCAGGATCGGTGATGCCCAAATAGTCACTGGTCAGCAAGCGCAACCGGCGTTCGGTGTTGTTCACCACGGCCTGCAAGTCAGGCAGCAGCAGTCGCAATCCGGTTGTCTTGACGAAGGCCACGGCCAAATCAACGTGGGTGGCTCGGGCACATGCCGCCGAAAGCTGGGGCAGGAAATGATCCTCGCGACCACCTGTGATCAACCGGCGCGATGGTGCGCGGCGCAGCAAAGCGTTGGTCCAGCGTTCAAAACGCTCTGGGCGGCGATCATCAGTCAGCCAAATCTCGGGCTCAAGGGCCTCAGGCAATGAAGCAAACCATCCCCTCAGGGTTGGCTCATCGGCGTCGGTGAAGCCGCGCCCATGGTGGACACGCTCACCCTGACCATGTTTGAAGCTCACGTAGAGCGTCCCGCCCGGTCGCAGTGCCCGCCACAAACGCATCAACACCTCGGGTACATCGGCTTGGGCCACATGCAGCAGACTGGCACAGCACCAAATGCCATCAAAGCAAGCGATGTCCTCGACATCCTCAAAACGCCGCACCGCCACCCGGAAACCACAGTGTTCAGAGGCCAGCGCCGCAAGCGCTGGTGAGGCGTCAAAAGCGCTGACACGGTAGCCCTGCTCCGCAAAGGCTCGGGCATCGCGCCCTGAACCACATCCGGCATCCAACACCGTCGCTCCAGCCGGCAATACGGCCAAGAAGCGCTCATGCAACGGGGCCATGTCCACCCCGACCGTGCTGGCGAAGAACTCAGCGGCGTGCTGGTTGTAAAAGTGAGCTGTTTGGTCCATCCCTGAGCTGACGTGGGTTCATGCGGTCAGTGGGCGAGGAGGATAAAGCAAACCGAGGTGCCTGCTTGGGCGCAGCGAGGTGGTTGCTCCGGCACACCATAAGCACAGCTCGGGAGCCGATGGGGCGGTGCTTAGGCACATTGCGGGCACTGCCCGGGAGCAGACAGGTGTGTGCTCGGGCGCACCGTGGTCACTGCTTGGGGGCAGAGAGGCCGGTGCCCGGGCATACCGTGGGCAGTGCTCGGGCACGTTGCGGGTGCTGCTCGGGATCAGAGATGCGGATGCTTGGGCGCACCGTGGTCACGGATCGGGAGCGGAGGGGGCGGTGCTCCCTCTTGAGCAGCACTCTTTTCAAATAACAGCCATGGGCAAATGGGTGAAGGGGTCGATGGTCACCGTTGTTGGCGTGGGTACCGCGCTGTTGACATAGGCAAAGGCACTGATGTTGAGGCCCGCCACACCACTGAGGGTGGTGATCGGCAGCGCTGCACCGGGGCCGTTGCCATCGGCGTCCCACGACAAGAGGCCGGTGGTGGTATCAAACAGCAGCACCGTGGTGGCGCTGGTGGCCACCGCACCCGCTGCACTCACCAGTTGGTTGGCATTGGGAAGGCCATTCAGGGCCGTAAAGATGGCCGTATCCAACACCAGATGATCCGTGCCCGCCACAAAGTCGGTCACGGTGTCGGCGTTGGCCACCGAGGGGGCGGTGTTAAAGACGAACTGATCGGCACCCGCGCCACCCGTCAAGGTGTCGTGGCCCAGCCCGCCGCCGAGCCCGTTGTTGGCGGCATTGCCCACCAAAACGTTGTCCAGCTCATTGCCGGCCCCATTGATCGTCGAGGCCTTGGCCAAGATTTGGCTTTGGATTTGTGCAGCCAAAGTCACCCCCGTGGCCAAGGTAGCAGCCGTCACCGCAACACCGCCGATAGTGGCGGTTGCATTAAGTAAGGTGAGGTTTTCAACGTTGGCGGGCAGCAAGTAGCTCACGCCCGCTTGGACGGTATCCAAGCCCTGCCCGGCCAGCTCGGTCACCACATCGCCGGTCAAGCCGCCTGTGCCGACCACATAGATGTCATTGCCCAAGCCACCCACCATCGTGTCGCTGCCCAAGCCACCATTGAGGGTGTCATTGGCCGCGCCGCCGGTGAGTACATCGTTGCCCACCGTGCCACCCAAGGTGCGTGGCACCTCGACAGCCAGGCTCCACAAGGTCGAAACCGGCAGATTCACCCCATCCGAGGCTTGAACGCTGATCGACAGCGCCGTATCGGCACTGACTGTGGGGGCGGTACCGCTGAACGTACCCGTCACCGCATCAAAGCTCAACCATGTCGGCAAGGCCGCACCATTGGCTTGGGTGGCACTGAGCGTCAATGTGCTGTCTACGTCAGTAAACAAGCCGTTGGGCAAAGCGAAGCTAAAGGGCTGTGCCGTGGCGGCGGCACCGGCCACCAAGGTCTGGGCCACGGCGGCGACCAGCACCGGCGCGTCGTTCACGGCGGTGAGCGTGAATGCTTGCGTTGCCGGCGTGACACCACCGTGGGTATCGAGCACGTTGTAGCTCAGGCTCACCGGGCCATTCAAGTTCAAGATGGGCGTCAAGGCCCACGTGCCATTGCCGTTATTCACCACCGTGCCAGCGGTGCTGCTAAGCGCACCCACCGACATCACGTCACCGTTCAAATCGGTGTAGCCGGCCAGCAAATCAGCAGCGTTGATCGTGTAGGTGATGTCTTCCGTCCCTGCGGCCAAGACGGCAGCCGTCCCGGTCAAGCTGGGCGCGTTGTTGACGAAGATCGGTAGGCTCGTGGTGGTAACACCCCCTTGAGCGTCCACCACGTCATAGAACAGATCGACCAACCCTGTGGCCGCCCCGGCAAAGGGTGTGAATGACCAAGTGCCGTTGTTGTTATCGACGCTGCCACCCGCCACCGAGCGCAAATTCGACACCGAAAGGGCATCGCCCTCGACGTCCGTCCACCCGGCAAGCAAATCAGCCACCTGCAACAAACCAGACTGGCCGATTTGTGAGAAAGGCAAGGTGGCGGCGGTTCCGGTCAACGCCGGCGGATCATTGACCGGCGACACAAAGAAGGTCTGCACGGCCGGCACACTGGCCCCCAAGCTATCGACCACGCTGTAGTTGAGCGTCACCGTGCCATTGAAATTCAACGGCGGGGTGAAGGTCCATAAATTGTTGCCGTTGATGATGCCGTTATTGACCACCGCACCCACACTGCTGCTCACATTGATGACAGACAGCGTATTACCGTTGGGGTCGGTGTAGCCCGTGAGCAAATCGGGGGCACTCAGCCCGACAGGAAAATCTTCTAACCCCGGGGTAAGCGCCATCAAAGGCAGCGTCAAGGCCGGCGGATCGTTCAAGGCAAAGGACTGCGAGGCCGGCGTGATACCCCCCTGACCATCCATCACGTTGTAGGTCAGGCTCACCAAACCATTGGTGTTACCCACAGATGGCGTGAACGTCCATGTGCCATTGCCGTTGGGGAGCACCGTCCCGGCCCCGCCCAGCACCGCCAGATTGGCGACCGCCAGCGGATTGCCATCGACATCGGTCCAACCCACCAAAAGGTCTGCATCCTTGATCACCACGGCCAAGTTGCTGGTGGCATAGGGCAAAACGGCAGGGGTGCCGGTAAGCGCCGGCGGATCGTTCACGGGCGTGAGCGTCAGGCTTTGTGTGGCTGCGGTCGCCGCGCCCACAGCGGGCGCAAGCAGCAGATCCACCACGTTGTAGCTCAGGCTCACCGGGCCGTTGAGGTTCAAGGTCGGGGTAAACGTCCACGTGCCGTTGTGGTTGTCTACCGTGGCCCCACTGGTCGAGCTGAGATTCGTCACCGTCAGCGGGTTGCCATTCGGATCGGTATAGCCCACCAGCAAGTCACTGACCAGCACGGTGTAGGGCGTGTCTTCAGTGCCCGCCGGCAGCGCCGCCAAGGTGCCCGTCAGCACAGCAGGATCATTGATCACGAAACTCTGATACGCCGCCGTGATGCCCCCCTGACCATCCAATACGTTGTAGTTCAGGCTGATAGCACCGTTAACACCGGCGTTTTGCATGAAGGTCCACGTGCCATTGAGGTTGTCCACCACCACACCATCGGGCGATGTCACGCTGGCCACCGACAGGGTGTCGCCGTTGGCGTCGGTGTAACCCTGCAAAAGCTGCGCGCTACTCAGTACCACCACCGTGTTGGACAGCACATTGGGCAAAGCAGCCAGTGGCGCTGTTTGGGCTGGCGGCGTGTTGGCACCCAAGCCCCCATTGAGCAAAACAGTCACACCGGCGCTGACTCCATCGACCGTGACCAGATCCGGACGACCATCGCCGTTCAAATCAGCAACCGCCAAAGCGTTGGGGCTGAGACCGGCGGTAGCCTGCGCTGACGCAGTCCCAAAAACACCCGCGCCCATGTTGGTCAGAATCGACACTTGGTTGTTGATCTGATCGGCCGTCACGATGTCGATCAAACCATCGCCATTGACATCCACCAGCTTCACCGACATGGGGTTGAAGCCCACAGCCATCGACTGGGCAGGGGCAAAACCGCCCAGTTTGTCGTTCAGCAAGATCGACACGGCATTACTGCCACTGTCCGCCGTCACGATGTCGGGGAACGTATCGCCATTCAAATCGGCCACAGCAACGCCCAAGGGGAAAGTCCCCACGGCATAGCTTTTAGCGGCACCAAAGGTACCCAAACCCGTACCGGGCAGAACGGAAACATCCCCGCTGGCGTTGTTGGCGGTGATGACGTCCAACTTGCCGTCACCGTTCACGTCGGCAATCGCTACAGCCTTCGGGCTATGGAACACCACCGGACCAGCCACCGGGGCCACGGCATAGCCCACAGCAACCGGGAAGTTGCCGGTGCCATTGCCCAGCAGCACCGAGACCGTATCGCCGGTATCAGCATCCGCCGTGACGATGTCAAGGAAGCCATCACCGTTCAGATCAGCCAAGGCCAACCCATAGGGCATGGCCCCAGCGACGGGAAACGCCGTTGCAAGGCCAAAGGTCGCACCGCCCGTATTGAGTAAAACAGAGACTTGTGAATTGGAAGTGTCCGCCGTCACGATGTCCAACAAGCCATCGCCGTTCACGTCGCCCAAGCTCAATGATTGAGAACCCAGCATGGTCACGGGATAAGCGGTGGCCGTGACGGTATTGAAGCCGCCCAGTCCATCGCCGGTCATCACGACCACCTGACCCGTTGCTTGGTCAAGCACGACCAGATCCGGCTTGGTATCAGCATTGAGATCACCCAACGCCAAGGCCATAGGCAGCGGAGCCAGTGCCGCCAGGCTCACGGCCTGCGGGACGCTCCAAGTGGCGGTGGCCAAATGCGCCAAGGTGCCACTCCAGCCAGACACGGCCAAGGCGGCCACCGTGGAAGACGCCCCATGGCTTTGCGCTTCAAGCACCCAGTTACCGCCTTGGGCGGCTGAACCCGTGAGATCGGTCGAAGCGGCAACCGCTGCCCCCGAGGCTTGTGCCAACTGATCCACAAAGGCTTGACCCGCCGGGCCGGCGGCCAAGTCGCAAGCGTAGAACAACAGCGCACCGCCCGGGGCAAGATGGCTACCGATCTGAGAGAAGGCCTTGGACTGATCGGTGCCCAGCAGCGAGAGGCTGTCGATCACCGTGCTGCCGAGCGTCAACTGCCCCGCTGCGCCGTGGCTGAAAACGTCGATAGCGCTTAAGTTTGAGTAGCTTTGCAGCGCGGTGTTGATCTGGCTGAGGGCGTCCTGGGTCGGGTCCAAGATAAGCACGTCAACACCCGTACCAAAACTGGCGACCAGGCCGGCCGAATTCGCCACGCTGGCGTCGATGATTGCAAGACGAGAAGCCATGATGGATGGGTCCCTTGAAGTCGTTGTTCGGTTATTCGGACGTCAGCAAGCGCAGCGTCACGGCGGGTGAGCCCGTCAAATCTGAGTTGACTTGCTCAACCAGATACACCTTGGTGACACCCCCGACCGTGAACTGATAGGCCTTGAGGCTGTGAACCGTCGATCCCAAATAACTACCACTCGTGGTATGGGTCAAGACGGTCGTGTAGCCAGCAGCTCCGAGCATCTGATTGATGGTCGCAACATCGCCCGGAACAGCGAGGTTGGACGAGATGAGAGCCCCCGTGCCATCGAAGATCATCGTGGGCGTGGTATCAGCGACACAGTCATGCACCGCACGGAACGACTTGCCGGCCAAGCCAGTAGCACTGGTGATGGCGGTCGCCTTGCCCTCGGCATCGCTGGAAGCCGTAGCAAGTGCCACGTAGTGGGTGGTCGGTGTGCCGCCTGTACCCGCAGTGCCATCACAAAGCATCAAGACTGCGCCATTGCGCGCACTCCAGAGCGTGAAGGGGGTGCCCGCCGAGCCGGTAGCGCTGAATGTGGCCGTGCTGGCGGTACCACTGGTCAGGGTGAGGGTGCTGTTGCCATCGACCCCCAAAGACAGCGCAGCTTGCGTGGCGGTAACCGCACTGACGGCCCCGGCCCCGGGTGAGGCCAACACCGCACTGCTTTGCAGCAAAGCCACCGAGCCCGTCTTGTACACCGTGTACTGCGAAGCCGCCAAAGCCACAGCAGTGGGTGTGGGTGTCGGCGTGGGGGCTGCGCCACCACCACCGCCGCCACAGGCCACCAAAACGGACAAGGTGACTGACAGGGCCGGCAAGGCCAACCAAGCTCGAACACATGAGGCCATTTGCCCCTCCTGAGATAAAAACAAAAGAAAAATTGAGCGCTTCGCTTGGCAAGGCAATCTAGCCGTGCCATGTATCGGGTTTATTGCGGAACGGTGATTTCAACCTGCGTGGGGGCGACTTCAAGCACATACCGTTCCACGGGGTCGGATTCGCTGACCATGGGTGACCAGCGCAGCGGCAACACGTCCCGCAAAACCACGTTCAACGCCGGATGCCCAGCGCTATCGAGCAACGTCACCGTGATCGTTTTGCGCATGTCCTTGAACTGCACGACCACCTCTTGGAACCACTGGAACCAAGCCGATGTGTGAGCTGATGTCAGGGTGAATTTGACCGTTTCAGTACGACCCTTGGGGCTGATACGCAGCTGCCCTGAACGCAACCCGCCCGACTCACCCACCAAGTTGACGCCATATTTGAAACCCACCATGCGCAGGGCCGTGATCGGCTCCAACCCTTCGGCGCTCAAACGCAGCGCATCCCCCGCAACAGCGGCATGGGTGGCACTGACAGCTTTGACACATTTGGCCGTGCCAAGCAGTTGCGCCAGTTGCTGGTCGGGCATCACCTCAAACTCAAACTTGGGAGCCCGATCCGGCAAGGTCGGCACCGTCACAGCCACCACCACCGGACTGGTGAAACGCGTTGAATGCAGCACTGTTCCTGTAGAGCCCACGCTCACCAACTCTAGGTAACCCCCCGGTGCTGGGAAACTGCCGGTATGGGCGGTCGTGGCGCGCAAGCCAGCGGCCAGACTTTGAACATCAGTCCCCCGGCTGGCTTGCAACAAGATCGGCTCCCACTTGCGCGCGCCCAAGCTCACGGGGGCCGGCGGCCATTCCGTGCCGCTCGCCGTGACCCGCTCAGCCACCAAACTGCCGCCCGACCAATCACGCACACCCAAGGCCACAGCCTCACCCGTGACCCCTTGGTAATTGATACAGAAATTCTCATCAGCCCCATGGGCCAAAGGAACACTGACCCACCAAGCCAAAGCGCAGTAAGCACCGTAGCGGGCAGACTTCATCGTGAGGGTCATCGCAACTCCACAGAGAAACAAAAACGTACTTTGTGTGACGTCTGTGCGACGTCTGTAAAGAGCGCAAGAATACTTCGCCCCATGCCATAGGCTGAAAAAGGGGCCGAAATATTCAGCCCCTTACAACCATAAATCCCCATCTGATCAAGATCCGGTCACCTGGGACCACACCTTGTCGAGCCGTTTGACACTCACGGGCTGGGGCGTGCGTAGTTCCTGCGCAAAGAAACTCACCCGCAACTCTTCCATCAGCCAGCGGTACTCCACCAACCGAGCATCGGTCACCCCTTTGAGTTCAGCCACGCGGCGGGTGTAGCGCTGCTCAAGCGGGCGCAGTTCTGCCATCTTCTGGGCGTCACGCACGGCGTCGGTGCGCAGCTTGTCGAGCCGCAAGGTGACCGCCTTCAAATAGCGCGGCAAATGCTGCAACTGCGCCCACGGCGTCTGCGCCACAAAGCGTTTGGGGATCAGGCGCTGCAACTGCGCTTGGATGTCCTCACTGACTTCCTTGGACGCCCGGCTGTCTTTGAGTTTGCGCAGCGCAGCGGCGTAGTCGATCAGGATCAGGCCGGCGTTGCGCGCCACTTCTTGGGCAATCAGATTCAGGCGGGCACGCCCTTCTTGGAGGCTGCGCTCGAAAGCAAAGCGGTCGGTGGGCAGCGGATCAGTGAGGAAAGCCCGGTCCAGCGCCACGTCGATGATCTGCCCACGCAATTCCTCCAACGTCCCCAAAGGCATATAGGCCATCACCATCTTTTGCAGATCGGGGATGTTCTTCTCAAGGTACTTGAGCGGCTCCTTGATCTGCAAGGCCACCAGCCGCCGCAGCCCCGCACGGTGCTTGAGTGCGGTCGCTTCGGGCTCATCGAAAACCTCAATCTCAACGTGTGTGCCTTTGTCGATCAGGGCCGGAAAGCCGATCAAGGTCTGACCCGCTTTGCGGATTTCCATCAGCTCAGGCAGCTCGCCGAAAGTCCAGGCGGTGTAGGCCTGTGGCGCTGCTTCCACCGCACTGGAAGGCGGGAGCGTCGGCTGAGGTGGTGAGGGCGATGACGAGGTTGGCAACACGCTCGCCACCACCTTCAATGCCGCCAAGGCTTGAAAAGCTGAACGGGCCTGGCCGCCCAGTTCGGCTTTCAAAGTCGCAATCTGCCGGCCCATGCCGAGCTGGCGACCGTGTTCATCCACCACGCGGAAGTTCATGAACAGATGCGGGGCCAGCATCTCGGGCTTGAAGTCGTTGCGCTGCACGGCCACTTGGCTGCGCTCACGCACCATTTTCAAGAGCCCATCCATCAAGTTGCCTTGGGCAAAGTCGTGCAGCTCAACAAACTCGGCCACAAAACCCGGCAAAGGCACCAACCGCGCCCGGGGTTTCTGATGCAGGCTTTTGAGCAAGGCCAGCAACTTGGCGTCCAGCATGCCTGGCACCAGCCAGTCGCAGCGCTCCTCGCTGACTTGGTTCAAGGCATAGATCGGCACGGTCACCGTCACGCCGTCCTTGGCGTCGCCGGGCTCGTGCAAATAGCTGGCCGCGCAATCAATGCCACCAAGGCGAATCGTCTTGGGGAAGGCACTGGTGGTGATGCCCGCCGCTTCGTGGCGCATGAGCTCGTCACGCGTCAGGTGCAGCAACTTCGGGTTCTGCCGCTGACCCTCGCGGTACCAGCGCTCAAAGGTGGCCCCGCTCACCACCTCCGCCGACAACTGCGCGTCGTAGTAGGCAAAGATCAGCTCATCGTCCACCAACACGTCTTGGCGGCGCGACTTGTGCTCCAGCTCCTCGACTTGGGCAATCATCTTGCTGTTGTGGGCCAAGAACGGCAGCCTTGTCTCCCACTCACCGTTGACCAGCGCTTCACGGATAAAGATTTCGCGCGCGGCTGGCGCATCCACCTTGCCAAAGTTCACCCGCCGGTTGCTGTAGACGACCAGCCCATAGAGCGTGGCGCGCTCCAGCGCGATGACCTCGGCGGCCTTCTTCTCCCAGTGCGGCTCCAGCAATTGAACCTTGAGAAGATGCCCGGCGATCTGCGGCAGCCACTGCGGCTCAATCGCCGCCAAACCTCGGCCAAACAACCGCGTGGTATCGACCAACTCGGCCGCCACCAGCCAGCGGCCTGGTTTTTTCGAGAGGTGTGCGCCCGGATGACGCCAGAACTTGATGCCACGCGCACCGAGGTACCAATCCTCGTCGTCCGACTTGCAGCCGATGTTGCCCAGCAGCCCGGCCAGCATCGCTAGGTGCAATTGCTCGTAGCTGGCTGGTGCCTCATTGAGCCGCCAACCGTGCTCAGCCACAACGGTGTGCAACTGACTATGGATGTCGCGCCACTCGCGCACCCGGCGCGGGTTGACAAAGCTCTCGCGCAGACGCTGTTCCTGCTGGCGGTTACTCAGCTTGTGGGCCCCTTCGGCATGCCCTCGGCCCTCTTCCAGCCATTGCCACAGCTTCAAGTAGCCCACGAACTCGGACTTCTCGTCATCGAACTTCTTGTGCTTTTCGTCGGCCGCTTGCTGGGCTTCGAGCGGCCGGTCGCGCACGTCTTGGACGCTCAAGGCGCTGGCAATGATCAGCACCTCGCTCAGGGCTTGCCGGCTGCGGGCCTCCAAAATCATCCGTCCGACACGCGGATCAAGCGGCAACTTAGCCAGCTCTTTGCCCATCGGTGTCAACTCATTGAGCTCGTCCACCGCGCCCAACTCAGACAGCAAGGCATAGCCATCGGCGATGGCTTTGCGGGGCGGGGGCTCGATGAAGGGGAAGTCATCCACCAGCCCCAAATGCAACGCCTTCATGCGCAGGATCACCCCGGCCAGCGAGGAGCGCAAGATTTCTGGGTCGGTAAAGCGCGGACGCCCAGCAAAGTCCTTCTCGTCGTAGAGCCGGATACAGATGCCGTTGGCGACCCGGCCGCAACGGCCCGCGCGCTGGTTGGCAGCGGCTTGGCTGATCGGCTCGATCTGCAACTGCTCGACCTTGTTGCGGTAGCTGTAACGCTTGACGCGCGCCAAGCCCGCATCGATCACGTAGCGAATGCCGGGCACCGTGAGCGAGGTTTCGGCCACGTTGGTCGCCAGCACGATGCGCCGACCGTGGCCGGTCTCGAACACTTGGTCCTGCTCAGCCTGCGAGAGCCGCGCAAAAAGCGGCAGGATTTGGGCGTTGCGATTCAGCGGCTGGTGGCTGAGGTGCTTGCGCAGGTGGTCGGCGGCCTCACGGATCTCGCGCTCACCCGGCAGAAAGACCAAGATGTCCCCGCCCCCTGGGCCGCGCCAGAGTTCATCCACCGCATCGGCGATGGCGTCGTTCAGATCGAACTCGCGGCTTTCTTCAAAGGCTCGCCAACGCTGCTCGACCGGGAAAGTCCGACCGCTGACCATGATCACCGGAGCCGGCCCCTTGGCGGACGCGAAATGCTGGGCAAAGCGGTCAGCGTCGATGGTGGCCGAGGTGACGATCACTTTCAGATCGGGGCGGCGAGGCAAGATTTGTCGCAGATACCCAAGCAGAAAGTCGATGTTGAGACTGCGCTCGTGCGCCTCGTCGATGATCAGCGTGTCGTAGGCCTTGAGCAGCGGATCGGTCTGCGTCTCGGCCAGCAAGATGCCGTCGGTCATCAGCTTGACGGATGCGCCCGGTTGCAGGCGATCCTGAAACCGTACCTTGTAGCCAACCACCTCGCCCAGCGGCGACTTCAATTCATCCGCGATGCGCTTGGCCACCGAGCTGGCCGCAATCCGGCGCGGCTGGGTGTGACCGATCAAGCCGTGGCCCCCCTTTTCCCAGTGACCCCAGCTGCGCCCGAGTTCGAGCGCGATCTTGGGTAGCTGGGTGGTTTTGCCAGAGCCCGTCTCACCGCAAACGATGATGACTTGGTGCTCTTGCAACGCTCGGGCGATGTCCTCTCGCCGCGCCGAGACCGGCAAGGCCTCGGGGAAATGGATCGGTGGAATGGGGTTGGCAACGCGTCTCGGACGAGATGCGGCTGGCGGCAATGGCTGGAATTTATCAATACTCACGGTGGCAATTATCCTGCCCAACCAGACCGGCCAAGCTCAGGCACAATTCCGGCCACGATGAGCCTGGTCTTTCCCCATACTTTTGTCCCTTGGTTTCGCGCCGTTGCGCCGTATATCCACGCCTACCACGGCAAAACTTTTGTCGTGGCGATGGCGGGTGAGCTGGTGTCAGCGGGGAAACTGAATGTTTTCATCCAAGATCTGTCCATTCTTCACGCCATGGGGATCAAACTTGTGCTCGTGCATGGTTTCAGACCCCAAGTGAATGAGCAGTTGCGCACCAAAGGACACACCTCGCGCTTTCACGACGGCTTGCGCATCACCGATGCGGTCGCCTTGGATTGCGCACAAGAAGCCGCCGGCCAATTGCGCTTTGAAATCGAGGCCGCTTTCTCACAAGGATTACCCAATACCCCGATGGCGAATGCCACGGTTCGGGTCGTTTCGGGCAATTTCCTCACCGCTCGGCCCGTGGGCATCGTCGATGGCGTGGATTTCATCCACAGCGGTGTCGTGCGCAAAGTCGATGGCGGTGCGATTCGCAAAGCCATCGATATCGGTGCGTTGGTGTTGTTGTCGCCTTTTGGCTTTTCGCCGACCGGCGAGGCCTTCAATTTGACGATGGAGCATGTCGCCACCTCCACAGCGATTGCGCTTCAGGCCGACAAATTGTTGTTCCTGACCGAAGTGCCCGGTATCCATGAAGACATCAACGACCCAGAAAGTCCGATTGATACCGAATTGGCTTTGGCGGATGCAAAACGCCTGCTGGCGCGCCTACCCATTCCAACCCAGCCAACAGATACCGCTTTTTATTTGAGCCATTGCGTCAAAGCTTGCGAAGGCGGGGTTGAGCGTTCACATATCCTGCCCTTTGGCGTGGATGGGGCCATTCTTCAGGAAGTATTTACCCACGATGGCATTGGCACGATGGTGGTCGATGAGAAACTCGAAAGCCTGCGCGAGGCCAACAGCGATGACGTGGGTGGCATCGTGGCCTTGATTGAACCTTTCGAGCGCGACGGCACCTTGGTGAAACGAGATCGCAATGAAATTGAGCGCGACATCGCCAGCTATACCGTCATTGAGCACGATGGCGTTATCTTTGGCTGTGCAGCGCTTTATCCTTACCCAGAGGGTCGTACCGCTGAAATGGCCGCCCTGACTATCTCTCCCCAAGTGCAAGGTCAAGGTGACGGTGAACGTATTCTTAAACGGATTGAGCAACGCGCCCGCGCTCTTGGGTTGGAAAGCATTTTTGTGCTGACCACCCGTACCATGCACTGGTTCATCAAACGCGGCTTCCAGCCGGTCGATCCGAGCTGGTTGCCCGAAACCCGTAAACGCAAATACAACTGGGATCGACGCTCCCAGATACTTGTTAAAAAAGTCTGAGAAGGATTCAAACCATGACACGTACTGTTCAATGCACCCTGCTCAAAAAAGAAGGCGAAGGCTTGGACTTCGCCCCGTATCCCGGCGCTTTGGGGCAACGGATTTACAACAGCATCAGCAAAGAAGGGTGGCAACAATGGCTTCGGCATCAGACCATGCTGGTCAATGAGAATCGCCTCAATCTGGCTGATGCACGGGCTCGTCAATATCTTGCTCGACAGATGGAGCGTTATTTTTTTGGCGAAGGTGCCGATCAACCGACCGGATACGTGCCTCCCTCGGCTTAATTTAAGGCAAATCGGGTTGAGTTCCACCATAGATTCAACTAGAATCGCGCCAACCTAAAACCTATTGGAATTTTCATGGCCACTTATCAAGAACTCGTCGCTCAGAAAAACGCCCTCGAAAAACAGCGCTCTGACCTCGAAAAACAAATCAATGATGCCCTGCGTAGCGAACGCAGCGGCGTGATCTCGCAGATCAAGACATTGATGGCCGAGCACGGCATTACCGTTGCTGACCTGACGATCAAACCGACACGTCAAGGTAAGTCGGCACCCGTTGAAGGTGTTCGTAAGGTAGCGCCTAAATTCTGTGACCCCGCAACCGGCGACGCTTGGTCGGGTCGTGGTTTGCAACCGAAATGGCTCCGCGCCGCCCTTGCAAACGGTCGCAAGATTGAAGAATTTGCTATCTAAGCGGGCATAACACGCTCTAGCCGAAAAGATTATCTCCTCTTAAGAAGAGAAGTCTCAACAAGCCACCTTCGGGTGGCTTTTGTTTTATAGATACTTTTTTGATACCCAAAGAAGCGATTCATCGCAATTTGACAGGAATGCGTGATTGACATCACGAACTGCGCCCCCTATCCTCGCGACCTTGTTGAGCAACCTCCTACGATGGGCTCTATGAATTTCAAGCATTTGCTCGTGTCGTGCTGCGTCGCTTTAACGTGGTACATCTCACCCGCCGTTGCGGCACCTGAAGCCAGCCAGCCAACCCATAGCTTTTGGCAAGACGCCGATATGCTCAAGGACGCCTTGCCGGGTGCCACTGCCGTGATCGAGCAAGTGCGCGATAAAGCTTCCGATCTGGTGCTGGGTTCGATGAACTTCCTCGGGGTTCCCTATCGACGTGGGGGCAACTCGGAATCCAATGGGTTTGATTGCAGCGGCTTCACACGCTATGTCTTCGAGCAAAGCTTGGGGCGCTTATTGCCCCGTCGGGCGGCTGAACAAGCCAACGATCCATCGCTGCTCAATATTCGTAGTGATGATCTAAAACCAGGCGATTTGGTGTTTTTCAACACCATGAAACATGCTTTCTCGCATGTCGGCATTTACGTCGGCGAAGGCAAGTTCATCCACGCACCACGCACCGGCAAGGCGGTTCAAGTCGAAGATATGCGTCAAGCCTATTGGAGTCAGCGATTCAATGGTGCGCGGCGTGTGCCCAGTTTGTCAGCAGCCTTGCCCGCCGAATCTTCAGCATCGTCGTCGATTGACTTCTTCAGTCAGTTGGTTCAAGCCGCACCGGCCCTGCCCACCCTCGGTACCAAGGCGACAAATACCCCCTGATGCATCCATGCCGACTCATGGGCACAATCGACCCCATGAGTCAACGCAAGATCATTGCCATCCAGGATGAACGAATCAGCGCCCGCGTGCTGATCGCCCCTCATGACACCGAACCCACGGCACACCGGCCGTGGACGGACCGCTTGGATCGTCCCTTACGGGATTTGCGCATCTCCGTCACGGATCGCTGCAATTTCCGTTGCAGCTACTGCATGCCCAAGGAGGTGTTCGACAAAGAGCACCGCTTCCTGCCACACGCCGACTTGTTGAGTTTTGAGGAGATCACCCGCCTCGCTCGGGTACTTGTCGCGCAAGGTGGTGTGCGCAAAATCCGCCTCACAGGGGGTGAGCCGCTGCTGCGACGGCATATCGAGAACCTCATCAGCATGTTGGCCGAGTTGCGCACCCCCGAAGGGCACACGCTTGATCTGACCATGACCACCAATGCGTCCTTACTGGCTCGCAAGGCGATGAGCCTCAAGGCCGCAGGCCTGCAACGCGTCACGGTCAGTCTTGATGCCTTGGACGATGCGGTCTTCCGGCGCATGAATGACGTCGATTTTCCGGTCGCCGACGTGATGGCTGGGATCGATGCCGCCTTGAGTGCCGGCTTGGGGCCCATCAAGATCAACATGGTGGTCAAAGGGGGCACCAACGATGATCAGATCGTGCCGATGGTGCGTTACTTCCGTGAACGCCACGGCCACAACGTCACCCTGCGCTTCATCGAATACATGGATGTGGGCAGCAGCAACGGCTGGCGCATGGATGAGGTCATGGCCTCCGCTGAAGTGATCCAGCGCATCTCTGCCGTGTATCCGCTGCACCCCATCGCTGCCAGTCAAACCGGAGAAACCGCCAGTCGCTGGGCCTTTGCCGATGGCCATGGTGAGGTGGGAGTGATCAGCAGCGTCACCCAAGCTTTTTGCCACGACTGCAACCGTCTACGGCTTTCCACCGACGGCCATCTCTACACCTGCCTGTTCGCCACCCAAGGTCACGACGTGCGCTTCATGCTACGCAACGACTCCGACGATGATCGTCTTGCCGGTGTCATCGCCCACCTTTGGCAGCAGCGTGACGATCACTACTCGGAGCTGCGCCAAGCACAACCCTCACAACCATCACAACCCGCCGAATCCACTGAATCCACTGAACCGAGCTCACGCCGCATTGAGATGAGTTACATCGGCGGCTGAGGGTCCGAACCCCATGTTGTCCCCACAAGACATCACCGGACTCGTTTTGGCGGGCGGCGAAGGCCGACGCATGGGTGGCGTGGATAAGGGCTTGCAGCTTTGGTGCGGTCAACCCTTGGCCCAACTCGCCTGCCAACGCCTGCAACCGCAGGTCGGCCCCTTGGTCATCAGCGCCAATCGTCACCTTGAGATCTACCGCACTTGGGGCTGGCCGGTGGTCGTGGATGAATGGGTCGATGGCAGGCTTGATTTCCAAGGTCCCTTGGCGGGATTGCTGGTGGGACTACGCCACGCCGAAACACCTTGGTTGGTGAGCGTGCCCTGTGACGTACCGCTGTTTCCCACGGATTTGGTGGTCCACCTTGCGCAGCACGCCCACACCGGAGCCCAAGACACCGTCATCGTGGCCCGCAGCCCAGAGCGGATTCACCCAGTGTTTTGCCTCTTACCCACGGCGTTGGCGCAGGATCTGCAAGAGTTTCTCGATGGTGGCGAGCGGCAGGTCCAACGCTGGATGCGGCGTCACTCAATCATTGAGGTTGATTTCGAGACGCCGGGGTGCTTTCGCAATCTCAATGTTTGTGATGATTTGAAGGCTTAACCATCGCAGCCTTCTGACCAATGCGCCCTTCCGTGCCCTTGATCAGCTTGGCGATGTTGCCTTGATGCCGCCACACCAAGATCACGCTCATGATCACGATCGGGAAGGTCGCCGCCGACGGACCCCAGACCATCACGTGCAGGAGCGGTGCAGCCAAGGCAGCGATGATCGCCGCCAGCGAGGAGTAGCGCGTCACAAAGGCGACGGCCAACCACGCGCCCAAAACAGCCAAGCCCAGCCAGATATTCAAAGCCAACAGCACGCCCGCAGCGGTCGCCACGCCTTTGCCGCCTTCAAATTTGAAAAATACCGGCCACACATGACCGATGAACGCGGCCAAACCCACCCACGCCAAGGTGCCCTCGCCCAAGCCCACATTCAACTGGGGGATCAAAGCCGCCGCGATCAGCACCGCAAGGGTGCCTTTCACAGCATCCAACACCAAGGTGAGGATGGCGGCCTTCTTGTTGCCCGAGCGCAGCACATTGGTGGCCCCCGGATTGCCTGAGCCGTAGGAGCGGGGATCCGACAAGCCCATCGTGCGGCTGACAATCACCGCGAAAGACAGAGATCCCATCAAATAAGCGACCGAGGCGAAAGCCAAGGTCCAAGCCAGCGTCGTGAGCGTCATCGCAGCGGTGTGTGTTCAGTTTGCAACAGTCGCGCAGTGTAAGCTGGACACAAGCACAGTCCTCAGCGCGCATACACTGAGGGCCTGAATAACCGGGTTTCCCCCGATAATTGATGTGATGATGAGACAAGTCCTGAAGGTTGGCGTCCTGATCGCCGCCGCCTGTGTTCCCTTGCTGGTACAAGGCCAGTGGAAGTGGCGTGACAACGAGGGTCGCACGCAATACAGCGACCGCCCACCACCGCGCGGTACAGCAGACAAGGACATCCTGACGCGCCCCGCTAACGCTGCTCGGCAGGTTGCTGAGCCGCCACCTGCCGCCGCCAGCGCCGCAGCGGGCCGTGCGGCATCCAGTCCAGAAGTCGCTCGTCGCGCCAGCGAAGCCGCTTCATCAGCCCACCCCAACGCCAACAAAGCCGAGGAAGCGCGTCGTCAACAGCATCGTGCAGACAATTGCCGTCGCGCTCAAGAATATGCCCGCACGCTTGACGAAGGTCAGCGTGTCCAGCGCGTCAACGCCCAAGGCGAGCGGGAGTTTTTGGATGACAGTCAACGCGGCAATGAACGTGACAAGGCCCGACAAGTGATCGAGAGCGAATGCTCTTAACGCGGCTGCTTTCGGGGCCGCGCTTGGGCGTTGTAGCGCAGGCGGCGTGATTCTTTCGGATCCACCCGCAAGGGCCGCAGGATCTCCACCCGGTCGCCAGCGCGCACGGCATGGTCCAGCGTCACGAGCCGGCCCCATACAGCGACCACGAGATGCACCAGCTGTTCGGGATACCGTTGCGGCAATCGACTCGCAACCACAGCATCCGCCACCGTACTGCCTTCAGCCAAGCGCAAATCGACCTGATCGACTTGGCGCGCGCTCGGGCTGTAAATGACACAAATCGGGATCAAATCAGCGCGGCCCGTAGACTTGCTGCGCCCGGGCGACGAAGGCATCGACAAAGGTGTTGGCGATGCGATCAAACACGGGGCTGACGACCACTTCGAGTGGCCGACTGGCAAAGGCATAACTCAGATCGAAATCGACTTTGCAAGACCGCTGCCCTTGAGCGCCGATGGGCGTGAAATGCCAAGCCCCTTCGAGCAATGAGAACGGCCCATCGACCAACTCCATGGTTACGAGCTCAGCCGGGCGATGGATGTTGCGCGTGGTGAACGCATGATGCACACCCGCGTAAGACAGGTGTAACTTGGCGGTCATGCCCAAGTCGTCCTGAGCCAAAATTTCGGCGCGTTGGCACCAAGGCAAGAACTTCGGGTAGTCCTCAACCCCGACCACGAGGTCGTACATCTCGCTGGGCGAGTACCAGAGCAGAACTTGTTTTTTGACGTGCTTCATACAATCGCGCCATTGTAGAGAGAAGAATCCAGAGAACCATCGCCATGAGCATCGCTGAGAACCGCAAAGCCCACTTCAACTATCACATCGAAGAACGCTTCGAGGCCGGCATCATGCTGACCGGCTGGGAGATCAAAGCCATTCGCGCGGGCCAAGTCCAGCTGACCGACGGCTATGTGGTCGTCAAGAGCGGCGAGCTGTTCTTGATCGGTGCCCGCATCAACGCCCTGCGCAGTGCCTCAACCCACGTCAAGCCCGAACCCGACCGCACCAAGAAGCTCTTGATGCACAAAGACCAGATTCGTCGGCTGATCGGCAAAACCGACCAGAAGGGTTTCACCTTGGTGCCGCTCAACCTGCACTACAAGGGCGGCTTGGTCAAAGTCGATATTGCGCTGGCCAAGGGCAAGGACTTGCACGACAAGCGTGAAACCGAAAAGTCACGCGACTGGGAGCGCGAAAAGGGCCGCCTGATGCGTCACAAGGTCTCGGGCCCCACCAAGGACTGAAGCACCGCCAGCGCTTGGGCCAAGTCGGCGATCAGGTCATCGACCGACTCCAAGCCAATGCACAGCCGCACCAAGGTGCCTCGGTAGGGTGTGGGCAGGCGGCGCATTTGGGCGGCCTCGTAGGGCACCGCCAAACTCACCGGCCCACCCCACGACCAACCGATGCGAAACAGCCGCAAGGCATCGACAAAGGCATCGGTTTGCGCTTGAGAAAAGCGCGGATCGATCTCGACCGTCACCAGCCCAGCAGCGGCCTGACACAGCGCGGCCCAATGCGCGTGACCAGGGGCCCCAGGCAAAGCGGGATGCAGCACGCGCACAAAGGTCTTTTGGGTACAGCACCAAGCGGCGATGCGCCGGCAAGCCGCATCTTGGGCGGCGTAACGCAGCGCCAATGACGGCAGCCCGCGCAGCACCGCTTCGACGTCATTCATGCCCACACCCACGCCTGAGCGGCTGTGACACCACGCCAAGCGTTGGTAGAGCGCGTCGTCCCGACAAGCTATCGACCCCATCAACACATCTGCCCCCCCCGAGGGGTACTTGGTCAGGGCATGCACCGTCAGATCAACGCCACCCTCGCCGCCCAGCTCAAAGGCGTTGAAAGCCAGCCCCGCCCCCCAGGTGTTGTCCAGCGCAATCACGGCTTGCGGCGCACGTTCACGCACGCAGCGCACCAAGGCGCGCAGGTCGGGGAACTCCAGCGTCACCGAGCCCGGCACTTCGAGCCAGACCAAGCGGGTGGCGGGCGTGAGCGCCGCCGCCAGCGAGGGCAACTGCATCGGCTCGTAGAGCCGATGCGCAATGTCCCACTGCACCAGTTCGTGCGCAGCAAAACTGAGGCTTGGGCCGTAGACGTTGTCCGGCAGCACCACCTCGTCGCCCGCCTTGAGCAAGGCCATGTCCACCAGCGTGATGGCCGAGAGCCCGCTCGGGGCCAAGAGCACGTGGCGCGCCCCTTCGAGCGTGGCCAGCCGGGCCTCCAGCGTGAAGGTGGTCGGTGTGCCGTGCAGACCGTAGGTGTAGGCGCTCTTGTCGTCCCAACGGCGCGCACGCAAGGCGGCCACGTTTGGAAACAACACGCTGCTGGCCTTGAACACACCGGGCGGCACCGCTTCAAAGTCCGCCGGGGGCGTGTAGGGATGATGAATCAGCGAAGTGGGCATGGCGCAGTCCTGGAAGGGCTCGATCAGAGGCCGATCAAATGGGCAATGCGATCAAGTCATGGCCTTCGGCCGCGACGATGCGCGCCCGGGTGAATTCACCCACCTTGAGCTGCTTGCTGATCTTCTCGGGCGGCAGCAGGCGCACGGTGCCGTCGATCTCAGGCGCATCGGCAAACGAGCGCCCCACCCCACCTCGGCGGCCCATGGCCGGTGCGCTGTCCACCAGCACTTGCATGGTCGCGCCGATGCGGCGCTTGAGCTTCTCGGTCGAAACACTTTCAGCCACCGCCATGAAGCGCGCCCGGCGCTCTTCGCGCACAGCGTCCGGCAGCGCACCCTCAAGGGCGTTGGCTGGGGCTCCTTCGATGGGCGAATAGGCAAAACAGCCCGCGCGGTCGATCTGGGCTTCTTTCAAGAAGTCGAGCAGATACTCAAACTCCGCCTCGGTCTCGCCAGGGAACCCAGCGATGAAGGTCGAACGCACCACGATCTCGGGGCAGATCTCGCGCCACTTCAACAAGCGTTCCAGATTCTTCTCGCCGCTGGCTGGGCGCTTCATGCGCCGCAGCACGTCAGGGTGCGCGTGCTGGAACGGCACGTCGAGGTAAGGCAACACCAGCCCTTCAGCCATCATCGGCACGATCTCATCGACGTGCGGATACGGGTAGACGTAGTGCAACCGCACCCAAGCGCCGTGCTGCTTGGCCAGCTCGCCCAGCTGCGCCACCAAGTCCAGCATCTTGGTCTTGACGGGCTTGCCGTCCCAAAAGCCGGTGCGGTACTTGACGTCCACGCCGTAGGCCGAGGTGTCTTGACTGATGACCAACAGCTCTTTGACCCCACCTTCAAACAGCGCGCGCGCTTCGCTCAGCACATCGCCCACGGGGCGCGAGACCAAATCGCCGCGCAGGTTCGGGATGATGCAGAAGCTGCAACGGTGATTGCAGCCTTCGCTGATCTTCAAGTAGGCGTAGTGCTTGGGCGTCAGCTTGATGCCCGCACCCTTGATGCCACCGGGCACCAAGTCGAGGAAAGGATCGTGCGGCTTGGGCACGTGCAGGTGTACCGCGTCCATCACCTCTTGGGTGGCATGCGGTCCGGTCACGGCCAAGACCTTGGGGTGGATCTGGCGCACCAGGTTTTCACCGCCTGCGGCCATCTTGGCCCCCAAGCAGCCGGTGACGATCACCTTGCCGTTTTCGGCCAAGGCCTCACCGATGGTGTCGAGGCTTTCCTTGACCGCATCGTCGATGAAGCCGCAGGTGTTGACGATCACCAGATCAGCGCCTTGGAAGGTCTTGCTGGTGGTGTAGCCCTCGGCCGAGAGCTGGGTCAGGATCAGCTCGGAATCGGTCAGCGCCTTGGGGCAACCCAGCGATACAAAACCGATGCGCGGTGCCGAAGAAGTTGCCGAAGGCGTTGACGAAAAAGAGGATGGGGAAGATGCAATGTTGCTCATGGGGCGGCATTGTCCCCGAGATGGCCTCAGCTCGCCCACGTATGATGCGCGCCCCTTCCTGTCCACCATGCTCGCCCGCATGGCTGATCCGATGACTCACCCGATGACTGATCCCGCCCTCGCGTTCTGCGCCATTGACTTTGGCACCTCCAACTCGGTCATCACGGTGCCCCACCCCACGCAGCCCGGTGCCATGCAACTGGTGCCGCTCGAACAAGGCTTACCGACCATGCCGACCGCTGCCTTCTACTTGGCAGAAGGGCCGGACTTGCAGAACCTGCCCCGTCTGTACGGCCGGGCCGCTGTGGCGGCCTATGTCGAAGGCATGGAAGGCCGCTTGATGCGTTCGATGAAGAGCGTGCTCGGCTCCAGCCTGATGGATCAGCCCACGGATGTCGGTGCGGGGCGCTTGGTGCGCTTTGCTGAAGTGATCGGTAGTTATCTGCACCACCTCAAATCGGCTGCTGAAAAGCAAGCCGGCCAACCGCTGCACCGGGTCGTCATGGGTCGGCCGGTCTATTTTGTCGATGGCGACCCGGTACGCGACGCCCAGGCCGAAACCTCGCTGGCCGAAGCCGCTGCGGCGGTCGGCTTTGAAGAGGTCCACTTCCAGTTTGAGCCGCTAGCCGCTGCCTTCCACTACGAAGCCCAGATCGACACCGAGCGCTTGGTGTTGGTGGCCGACATCGGCGGCGGCACCTCCGACTTTTCGGTGGTGCGTGTCGGGCCGCAGCAGCGCCAGCGCTTGGATCGGCGTGAAGATGTTTTGGCCAACCACGGTATTCACATCGCTGGCACCGACTTTGACCGCCGCATCGAGCTGGCCAGCATCCTGCGCGAGCTGGGCTTTGGCGCGATGGGCCCCTCCATCCACGGCAAACCGCCGCGTGAAGTGCCCAGCCGGGTCTATTTCGATCTGGCCACATGGCACTTGATCAACCCGCTCTACCGCCCGCAACGCATCCACGAAGTGCGGACCATGAAGGGTGACTACGCCAACCCGAAGCACCACAGCCGGCTGCTCAAAGTGCTGACCGATCAACTCGGCCACGATCTGATCGGCCGCGCCGAACGTGCCAAGATCGAAGTCGCCGCTGGCGGCAACACCCAGATCGACTTGGGGCTGGTGGAACGCGGCTTGGTGATGGCCTTGGACAGCGCCCAAGCCTTGGACGCCCTGCGCAGCGACATCGACCGCATCACCCACGCCGCCCTTGAAAGCGTCGCCATGGCCAACTTGCAGCCTGCGCAGATCGACGCCATCTACTTCACCGGCGGCTCCACCGGCCTCAAACCGCTCACCGAAGCCCTCGCCGCCAGCTTCCCCACCGCCCAAGCCGTCCACGGCGAACGCCTCGCCAGCGTCGCCACCGGCTTGGGCCTCTTCGCGCAAAGGCTGTTTGGGGGCTAAATCAAAAACTCACTGAGCGCTTTTGAAGCGCCCTTGGTGGCATGGAGGCGGACTATTCCCCTTCGGGCCGACGCTCGGGCGGCTTTTCGGTGACGGGGTTGGCCATCCTCCACGCAATGCGCCGTTCACGCTCCTTTTCTTTTTTGTAACTGTCCACGCCCATAAACCCGATGACCGTGGCTGCGACGAACATGATCAGATAGGTGCTGAATTCCACATCAAGCCGTCTGATCCGTTCATCGTCACTCAGGGTCAGGTAGAACAGCAGTCCGTACAGCAGCGCGCTGAATATAAAAAGCAACTCTGCGGGCAGGACAGACAACACCGTGAAAACGCCCATAGCGGCACCCACCTCTAGATCCTCTAAATTTTTTGGACCTGTTTCCGGGCGATCTTTCGGCAACGGCTGTGATTCTTGCGAAGACTTCTCAGGTGGCATGTTCATGGATGGACCTCTCTCAGGAGGTTTCCATCCTGCGCCCACTCGCGCCGGCCGCACTGATGCAGATCAGCCTAATGACCTCCCTCGTTCCAGAAAATGGGTGCGGTCCAACCGTACAAAACCACCAACACCGCCCAAGGCCGTATCGGTGTCACGGGCCAAGAAGCCGATCGCAACTATTTCAAAGTGCCGACCCTGCGCAACATCGAGCTGACCTATCCGTACTTCCATGACGGTTCGGTCAGTACCTTGCCCGAAGCCGTCGATACGATGGGCCGCGTGCAATTGGGTCGTCAGTTCAGCGCCGATGAAAACGCCAAAATCGTGGCCTTTCTGAAGACCCTAACCGGCGATCAACCCCGCATCAGCCTGCCCATCCTGCCGCCATCCACCGCCAGCACACCTCAACCCGTACCGTTCAACTGATCACACCATCCGCGCCACCAAGGCCCCTTCGCTGGGGCCGTCGAGGGGGATCCAGACGCGGTGGGGGCTGCCGGGGGCGACAGTGATGGCGTGGCCGTCGGCGTTTTGCATGGCGCTGAGTTCGATCAGGCGATTACCGCTGGGATGGATGATTTCTAGGCGATCACCGACGCTGAAGCGGTTCTTGGTTTCGACCTCAACCCAACCATCGGCGCGTTGGGATTTGACTTCGGCGACGAACTGGCTGCGGTGCATTTCAGAGTGACCACTGATGTAGTTCTGATAGTCATGGCTCGGGCGACGTTCCAAGAAGCCAGCGGTGTAGCCCCGGTTGGCCAAGCTTTCCAGCTCCAGCAGCAGCTCAGGGTTGAACTCGCGACCGGCCATGGCATCGTCGATGGCGCGACGATAGATCTGCGCCGTGCGCGAGACGTAGTACTGACTCTTGGTGCGGCCCTCGATCTTGAGTGAATCGACGCCGATCTTGACCAGCCGCGCCACGTGCTCAACCGCGCGCAGATCCTTGCTGTTCATGATGTAGGTGCCGTGCTCGTCTTCCATCACCGGCATGAGTTGGCCCGGGCGCTGGCTTTCTTCCAGCAAATACACCTTGTCGGCCAGCGGATGGCGTGGGCTGCCGCCACAGGCCGCAAAGGCGCTTTCGTCTTCCTGCTGCGCCTGGGCGAAGTTGAAGTCTTCCGCCATCTTGACCGGCTGCACCTCGCCCACATCGTTCTCGTCGCTGGCATTTTGGGTCTTGTAGTCCCAGCGGCAGGCGTTGGTGCAGGTGCCTTGGTTGGGATCACGCCGGTTGAAATAGCCCGAGAGCAAACAGCGGCCCGAGTAAGCGATGCACAGCGCACCATGCACGAAGACTTCGAGCTCGATGTCGGGGCATTCGTTGCGGATCGCTTCGACCTCATCGAGGCTCAGTTCACGCGACAAGATGATCCGGGCCACGCCGACCTTTTGCCAGAACTTGACCGAAGCCCAGTTGACAGTGTTGGCCTGCACCGAGAGATGGATCGGCACTTCGGGCCAACCGCGCTCCATTTGCTCGCGCACCATCATGATCAAACCGGGGTCGGCCATGATCAGCGCGTCGGGCTTCAAGGCGATGACCGGCTCGATGTCGCGCAAATAGGTGCGCACCTTGTCGTTGTGCGGCAGCAAGTTGCTGGTGACGAAGAACTTCTTGCCACGCGCGTGCGCCTCACCGATCCCTTGGGCAATCTGCTCCAAGCGGAATTCGTTGTTGCGCGCCCGCAAGCTATAGCGCGGCTGGCCCGCATAGACGGCATCAGCGCCGTAGTCATAGGCCGCCCGCATCTTGGCCAGCGAGCCGGCAGGCAGGAGGAGTTCGGGGGAGCGAGTGGGGGTAGACGGGGTATTCACCCCGCGATTATCGGGGCTCATCCCACGCCACGGTCCCAAAGGGCCTTCGGGCCTGTCACGGTCACTCCTTGGGTGCTTCACTCGGGATGGTCGCTTGCAGGTTCCTGGTTTTCTCTTCCTCGTCATTCAACACCTCTTCGGCACGCTTAAGCAGCAAACCATAGGCATGCTCGGACAACAGCCCAGCAGCAAAGGCCAAGAGGTAAAGCGTTTCGTTGCGCACGAATTGGATCGGGGCGCTGGACAAAAGAGAGTGGGCCGCCAGATCAAGGACAAACATCGCCAGCGCCATAAACATGCCCAAAATAGGTCGGAATATATAGGCCGACAAATCAGCATTTTCATTGGGCAGAAGATAATCTTTTGTCAAGAAAATTAGGCTGCCAAAAGCACCCAACACCAGCAAGATGGTGAAAGTATCCATCAGCTTGATTTTTTTATTGTCAGCATCTGCTCGCTCTGCATAATCAGACATCCATAATTTAACGTCCAACGGAACATCAATCATTTCCACCAAATGATCGTTCACAAAATATTTTGGCACCATGTCTTTGTAGGCGATGGCCTTTTGATCTTTTTTGTCCGGGCTCAACGCTTGGGCGATCAAAATATCGCGCACATTGCTGAATAGGCTGATGTAAGCGTCATCTTCCACCGTCATCCGATGGCTACCGCCCGCAGAAGTTGCAACATCCTTGATTTGTGGATCAATTTTTAGATTTTCATACCCAATCGCCCGGAGCATCGATTCAATCGGTGGACTACCGCGCGAATTCAAGTCATTTTCAACAATGAAACAATGTAAGCGGCTGCCCACACTGGATCGACAGGCCTCCAAACTGTGGGCATCACTGGAAATGATCTGATTCACCGACATCCGAGAAATGATGTTGGCGATTCCAAAATAAAGCGCATACCACGATGACACGGAAAGGACCACGATCCAGCCCATTAAGATGATGCCTTTGGCCAACTTGAGTGAATATCTTTCAACCCAAGAAAACCAAGCCAGCCACGGCAAGGATGAAAAAAGTTGTTTTCTCACGTTCATGGCATGCCTCCAAAGAAGGTGGCATCGTACTTGAGCCACCTCATCCACCGTGCAGATAGCGTTGACCGAAGTCCGAGCTGAAGGGGATACTGCCCACAAAGCCCCCGTAAACACAAGGATCTTGACGATGACCATGACGACTGCAAGACGGGCAACGATCACTTTGGCCCTCCTCGCGGCTTTTGGCGGGGCTCTTTTCTTGGCCCTGCGCGGTGAAAAACAGGTGCAGCACGACAAGGTTCAGCAAGCGGCAGATATCGCCGCCACCGTGACCCTTAAAGGGCTGATCGCGGTCGATGTCGAGGGCTATTTCAAGGATGAGCGCGTCACGCGCCTCTTGGCGGCCAAACACATGGTGGTGAACGTGACCCGCGTGGGCAGCCGCGACATGGCGGCCAAAGTGGTCGCAGGCGGAACGGGCCCCGACTTTCTCTTTTCCTCAGGCGTGGTCGCCGCCAATCAAATCGTCGATGCCGCCACCCAAGCACATTTGAGCGCCACACAGATCACGCCCTTTCACTCGCCCACCGTGATCGCCTCTTGGGAGCCGATTGCCAAGATTTTGGTGGCCAACGGCTTGGCCAAAGCACTTGCACCCAAGGTCTACAGCGTGGACATGGCACAGCTCACGCAGCTGATGCTGGCGCGCAAGAAGTGGAAGGATCTGAAAAGCTCGGAGGCCTACCCCGTGGGCCGCAGCGTGCTGGTCTCGACCACCGACTTGCGCCGCAGCAACTCCGGCGCGCTCTGGCTGGCGCTGACCAGCTACGCCTTGAACGGCGATGTGGTGAGCGACCGCCCCACCGCGCAGCAGATGGCACAGAAGCTGGCCGAACTCTTCAAGCGGCAGGGTTATCAAGAGAACTACGTCAACGGCAACTTTGACGACTACGTGGCCATTGGCCTGGGCAAAACACCCATGGCGTTCATCTATGAAAACCAACTGGTGGCCTATGCCCTCGCCAAGCAAGGCGTGGGGGCTGACATGGTGCTGATCTACCCGCAGCCGACCATCGTCAACAAGGAAGTGTTTGTGGCCCTCAATGAGCGCGCCAAAGCCTTGGGCGAATTGCTGGCCAGTGACGCGGATCTGCAAGGCTTGGCGGTGCAGTACGGCTTTCGCATCGCCGATACCGAACGCTTTGTCGCCGCCGTCAAACCCACCGGCTTGGCCGTCGAACCCCGCCTGACCCAAGTGGTGGACCCACCGGCTTACAGCCTGATGGCGGAGATGATTGAAACGGTTGCCAAGGAGATGACCCAATGAAAACCCCGCGCTGGCTGGCAATCGCCGCCTTATTTGCCTTGGCTCTCTTAGCTACGGCCTGCGATAAAAAGGATCCAGCGACCGTTGCAGCCCCTGCAACGCAAGCCGCACCGGCCGTGCAAACCACGCTCAGCGTGCTGGCCACCAGCGATCTGCGCGACATCGAACCCTTGGCCGAGATGGTCGGCAAGGCCACCGGCGTGCGCTTGCAGTTCAAGTTTGGCGGCACGATGGAAAGCACCGAGGCAGTCCTCAACGGCGCTTCGCAAACCGACGCCGCTTGGTTTGCCAATGCCAAGTACCTGCTCTCCAGCCCGCAAGGCCAAGGCCGCGTCAAGCTGCAAGAAAAAATCATGCTCTCGCCCATCGTGGTGGGCGTGAGTGAATCGGACGCGCATCAGCAAGGCTGGGACAAGGCCGATCTGAAGCTGACGTGGAAAGACATCGCCAACGCCGCTAAAGCCGGCAAGCTGAACTACGCCTTGGCCAACCCTGCCACCTCCAACCAAGGCTTTATGGCCTTGATGGGCGTGGTGGCAGCGGCCGGCGGCAAAGCAGAAGCGCTCACCGCTGCGGACGTGGACCGGGGCGCGATTGCTGACTTTCTCAAGGGCTACAAGCTGCCGGGCGATAACTCGACTTACCTGTCAGAGCGCTTCATCCAGCAACAAGGCAGCCGCGTCAATGCGTTCATCAACTACGAAAGCTGGCTGCTGAGCCTGAACGCCAGCGGCAAGCTGCGCGAAAAACTGGTGCTCATCCACCCCTTTGAAGGCGTGAGCACCGCCGACTACCCGCTGATGCTGCTCAACGAGGCCAAGCGCGAGGCGTTCCTCAAGGTGGTTGAGTACCTCAAGGGCGACGAAGCCCAGACGTGGCTGGCGCGCCAAACCCTGCGTCGGCCCATCCAACCGGACGTGGCTGCACGGGTCGAAGACATCTTGCCGCGCCAAGGCATGCAGATTGAACTGCCCTTCTCGCCCGACCGTGCCTTGGCCGATGGCCTGATCGCGGCCTATTTGAACGAATTCCGCACGCCCATTGCCAGCACCTTTGTGCTCGACACCAGCGGCAGCATGAACGGTGAGAATCGCCGCCAGCAACTGGTCGATGCCATCCAGTACATCGCCGGAGCGGACGCCTCCCTCACCGGCCGCATCGCCAAACTGACCAACCGCGAACGCTTGTGGCTGCAACCGTTCTCCTCATCACCCTACGGACTGACTGCTTTTGAGATCCCTACCGGAGCCGCCACGACCAAGGGCGTGCAGGAACAAAGCGACAGCGCCGCCAAGCAAAAGGTCTTGGCGGACGTACGTGGCTTTGCTGATCATCTAGAGATGAAGGGCAGTACCGCCCTGTACGACACGGTGCTTATGGCGCTCAAACACATGCTGGAAGAGCGGCAAAGCCACTCCGGGTTTCAGTACTCGGTGGTGGTCTTCACCGATGGTGAAAGCAACGTCGGGGGTCGGATCGAAGATTTCCGCACCAGCTACGCGGCGCTGCCCGAAGACGTGCGGGCGATTCCGGTGTTTTGGGTGCTGTTCGGCGAAGCGAACGAGGCCGCGTTGAAAGATCTGGCCAAACTGACCGGCGGGCGGGTGTTTGATGCACGCAAGACCCCTCTTTACAGCGTCTTCAAAGACATCCGGGCGTATCAGTGATGGGTGCTCATGGATTCGGCCTGGGTCTGTCCACGGTGGGTTTGTTCGTTTGGTGGTGGCTAGATGGCTCGTCGAATATGCCCATGGTTTTGGGCGTAGCGGTAGTGGGTTATGGCGCGGGGTTTGTGATCGGTGGGCTGTGGTTGGGCTTTCCATCGTCCAACACCCAGCAAGATTGGCACCCCTTGGCCTTCGATGACGACGGCAGCACCCGCGAGGTGATGGAGCGCGCCTTGGCGGGCGTGCGCAGCCTGACGCAATTCAACCCCGACAACCGCATCCCGGCCAGCTTGCAGGCGCGGGTGTTGGCGCTGTGCAAAAACCTCGACGCCCTGCTGGCGCAGTGGGAGCGTTCGCAGGGCACCTTGTCGATGGAGCACAGCTTTCACGCGCGCCACATCGCTATCAGCTATCTGCCGGAGATGCTCAACACCTATTTGGCCATTCCGGCCAAGTTCGCCACCACCCGTGTGCTGGACAACGGCAAGACCGCTGCGCAGATCTTTGAAGCCTCTTTGGCGGAATTGGAAACCGAGGTCAGCCAACTGGGCGATGACTTGGCGGCCCAAGACGCCCACGCTTTTTTGGTTCACTCGACCTTTCTCAAGCAAAAATTTGCGCCCCAAGGCCTTGAGGCCCCGGCGCTCCATCTGCCATCCAAGGAACCCAACCCATGAGCGCTGCTCCCGCCTTCACGCTAGAACCGCCTGAAGTTCTCACACCCGTCCCGGTCGAATCGGCCCGCGAAGCCGTGCCGCTCAAGGCGGAACTGAAAGCCCAAGTCGATGATCAAGTGCTGCGCTTTATCGACGCACTGAGCACCGAAGACCTCCACTCCGACGCCTTTCGCAGCCGACTCGACAGCGCCTTTGCGCTGGGCAAAGAAGAAATCTCGAACGCCTCCAACCTGATGCAGGGGCGCTTCATGCAGCGCAACTTCGTCGGCGTCGAAGACTCGCCGGCGTTCAAAGCGATCCAAGATATCCGCGCCCAGCTCGACGAGCTCAATCCCGGCAACGAAGGCGATTTGCTGCAACCGCGCAAGCTGCTCGGGCTGATCCCCTTTGGCAACAAGCTGGAGGCTTATTTCCAGAAGTACCAAGGCGCGGCGGAGCAGATCAAGACGTCGATGAACCAGCTCTACGCCGCACGCGACGACATGCAAAAAGACGTGATCGACATCGAAGCCACGCGCGCCAAGCTCTGGGAAGCGATGACCAAACTGGCCAGTGCAGCCCGTTTTGCCACCCAACTCGACACTCGCCTCGACGAAAAAGTCCGCAGCCTGGAAGCCAGCGACCCACAGCGCGCCCAAGCGCTGCGCCAAGAGGTGCTGTTCTACGCCCGCCAGAACCTGCAAGACATCCAGACCCAGCAAGCGGTGTGCGTCAACGGCTACTTGGCGCTGGATGTGCTCAAAAAAACCGGGCGCGAAATGATCAACGGCTGCACCCGTGTCGCCACCACCGGCATGAGCGCCCTAGCGGTGGCCCAAACCGTGGCCCGCGCCACCGGCAATCAGATCAAAGTGATGGAGATGCTCTCGGGCGTCAACGCCACCATCGGCAACTTGATCAGCGAAACCGGCCGCCAACTCAACCAACACGTCGAGCAAACCACCCAGTTCGCACAGAACCCGATGCTGGGCATCGACAAGATCAAAGAGATGTTCGACCAGACCTTTCAGGCCATGGACACGATGGACAACTTCCGCACCCAAGCCATCGAGGTCATGGGGCAAAACAACGCCATGATCCGCGACCAACTCACTCGCGCCGATGGCTACCTCGACCGCACCCGCCAACAACAGGCGCGTGAGGCAGCAACCGGAATCACGGGCGGGCCGGTGAATCTTTAAAGATCATCAAGGGGCCAGCGCGGCTTGACGTTGAAGTCGTATGCGCGGCGTGCTTCGGCCCGACCCGTTTGCAGGCGCATCGCTGCCGCCATGGCGATCATGGCGCCGTTGTCGGTGCAGAAATCAAGCTCGGGGTAATGGACGCGGATACCGCGCCGAGCGCACTGCTGGTTCAGGTCAGTACGCAATTGCCGATTGGCCCCCACGCCGCCAGCCACCACCAAGCGCTTCAAGCCGGTCTTCTTCAAGGCAATGAGCGACTTGGCCACCAAGACTTCGACAATCGCCGCTTGGGTGGAGGCCGCCAGATCAGCGCGGGCTTGGACGTCGCCCTCAGGCAAACGCCCCAACTGGGTCCAAACCGCTGTTTTGAGCCCGGCAAAGGAGAAGTCCAGCTCCTCGCCGCGCAGCAAAGGCCGGGGCAATTTGTAGGCTTTGGGGTTGCCCGACTCGGCCAGCCGCGCCAAGGCCGGGCCGCCGGGATAACCGAGACCGAGCATCTTGGCCGTCTTGTCAAAGGCCTCGCCGGCCGCGTCGTCGATGGTTTCGCCCAGCAAGGTGTACTCACCCACGGCGGTTACTTCCATCAGCTGGGTGTGGCCGCCGGAAACCAGCAAGGCGACAAAGGGAAACTCAGGGGGATCGGCCGAGAGAAAGGGCGAGAGCAAATGCCCTTCAAGGTGATGCACGCCCAGCACCGGCCGATCCAGCGCCAGCCCCAGCGCACAGGCAAACCCAGCACCGACAAGCAAGGCCCCGGCGAGTCCGGGGCCGCGTGTGAACGCCACCACGTCAATGTCGGCTTGGGTGCAGGCCGCTTGCGCTAGGGTTTCACGCAGCAACGGCATCACACGACGGATGTGATCGCGTGAGGCCAATTCAGGCACCACACCGCCGTAGGCTTGGTGCATCTCGATTTGACTGAACAAGGCGTGACCGCGCAGCACAGGCCGCAGCGCAGGCCCAGCCGTGTTCAGTTCAACCAGCGCCACGCCGGTTTCATCGCAAGAGGATTCGATGCCAAGGATCAACATAGGGTGGGCAGTGTAGGCAATATGAATCGCAGTTCAATCCTTGTCTCTGCGACCACCCATGCCAAGGGCTTGGAGCGATTTTTTGCGCCGCTCCTTGCGCTTGGTGTCATGGACTT
>NZ_JBYSVC010000021.1:0-35994 GCF_057922285.1 Leptothrix toolikensis (SeqCode) | reverse complement strand
GCTTCTTCGTAGATCCGGGCCAAGTGTGCTGGGGCGACGTCGTAGACCGTCTTGCCCAGCACCTGTTCACGCCTCAAGCCGATGTAAGCCTCGAAGGCCCGGTTGCAGCCCCGGTATACGCCGTGGGCATCCTTGATGAAGATGGGGGCAGGAATGTTGTCGAGGCTGGATTGCAGTTGATGGCGTTCGCGGTGCAGTGCCTGCACTTGCGCCCAAGCACCGTGCGGCGAGCGCAGCGACAAGCTCAGTTGGTGCAGGGTGCTCAGCAAGGTTGCGGTGTCGTCTGGCGCGCAGACGCTGTGTACCCCAAGGCTGAAGCACCGATCCCAGACCGCGCGGTCGGGACGGCGCAACACCACGATGGGGTCATGTCCGCCGAGCAAGCGGCCCAAGTGCTCAAGCAGGCTTGCCAAGCCTTCAAAATCACCGTCGATCAGGATCACCCGGGGTAGGCCCAACGGTTGGACGGGCAGCACGGCGGGCATCACCACACTTTGCACCTGCCACCCAGGCAGCTCCGTCCACTTCGGTGATTCGTGCGAAGCGTGGTGGTGCAGGTGCAGCAGGACCAAAGGTGCGGCAGGGTTGAGCATGGGTGCAGATCTTAAATCTGCACCCGAGTCCCCAGTTCGATGACGGCGTTGTCGGGCAGGCGGAAGTAGTCGGCAACGCTGCCGGCGTTGCGGGCCATGGTGGCAAAGAGGGCTTCGCGCCAGTGGGTCATGCCTGAGCCAGGGGTGGGGACGACGATTTCGCGGCTCAGGAAGTAGCTGGTGGCGCTGGCTTCGATCTGCAAATCGGGAGCATGGCAACGGCTCAAGGCTTCAGGAATGTTGGGAGCGTCTTTGAAGCCGTAATGCACCGTCACGCGCCAGAAGCCGGGAGCCAGCGCTTGCAGGACCACCTGTTCCTCGGGGGCGATGCTGGGACGTTCGTGGAATCGCACCGTCAAGATGATGTTGTGCTCATGCAGCACGTGGTTGTGCTTGAGGTTATGCAGCAGCGCTTGGGGCACGGTGTTCGGGTTGGCCACGGCATAGACGGCCGTGCGTGGGGTGCGTTGCAGGGGCTCTTCAGCCAGCGCGGTGACGAAAGGCTCTAGGGGTGGATCGTTGCGCTGGATGGCTTCGAGCAGCAAAGCGCGGCCCTTGGCCCAAGTCGCCATCAGCATAAACAGGCCCAAACCCACGCCCAGTGGGAACCAACCGCCTTGCATGAATTTGATCGAGCACGACGCGACCAGCACGGCGTCCATCGCCACCAAGCCGCCGGTGGCCAGCAAGACGACGATCAGCGGGTAATGCCAAGCGTGGCGCACCACCGTGAACGTCAACAGTGTGGTGATCAGCATCGTCAGGGTCACAGCGATGCCATAGGCTGCTGCGAGTGCCGACGAGCTACCGAAGGCGACCACGGCCAAGATCACCGCCGCAAGCAGCACCCAGTTGACCAGCGGGATGTAGATCTGGCCCATGGCGTGCGCCGAGGTTTGGCGGACCTCCATGCGCGGCAAGAAACCGAGCTGAATGGCCTGACGGGTCATCGAATAGGCCCCGGAGATCACGGCTTGTGAAGCGATCACGGTGGCAGCGGTGGCCAAGAGCACGGCGCAGAGCATCCAACTCTCTGGAAAGAGGCGATAGAAGGGGTTTTCGAGGGCCGCCGGGTCATGCATCAGCAAGGCCCCTTGGCCTAGGTAGTTCAATGCCAAGCCCGGCATCACCAGCGCACTCCACGCCAAGCGGATCGGAAAGCGGCCGAAGTGGCCCATGTCGGCGTAGAGCGCTTCGGCTCCGGTCACAGCCAGCACGATGGCACCCAAGGCGGCGAAGACCCCCCAGCCCCGTTCGTGCAAAAAACCGAGCGCTTGCATGGGATTGAGCGCCGCCAAAATGGCCGGCTCGCGCAGGATCTGCATCACACCCACGCCACCCAAGACCACAAACCACAACACGATCACCGGGCCGAATAGCTTGCCGACCAAGCCGGTGCCCCAGCGTTGCATCAAAAATAAACCGATCAGCACCGTGACGGTGATCGGGATCACGTAGCTTTTGAAGGCCGGAGTGGCGACTTCGATACCTTCGACTGCTGAGAGCACCGAAATGGCCGGCGTGATGATGGCGTCGCCATAAAACAGCGTGGCCCCAAACACCCCCGTGAGCAGAATCAGTCGTCGCCAGCCGGGCCGTGAACCGCCGCCCATGTCAGAGGCTTTGGCGGCCAAGGCGGTCAAAGCCATGATGCCGCCTTCACCTCGGTTGTCGGCCCGCAGGATCAAGATGACGTACTTCAGTGTCACCACCAGCATCAAGGCCCAGAAAATGGCCGAGATGGCCCCGATCAGATGCCCTTGATCGAGGGGAATGCCCGTGGTTGGACTGAAGACTTCTTTGACGGTGTAGAGCGGGCTGGTGCCGATATCGCCGTACACCACGCCGATGGCACCCAGAGTGAGGGCTTTCCAACTGGCGCTTTGGGTGGGGGTAAGGGTGCTTTGCGGGGTTGACATGGGCGATGTTTGAGGTGTCCGCAAGGGACGACGCCAAGGTTATGCCGCCGCTGACGTCAGGAACGCATATGGATGGGGTCCGCCAGCCGATAGCCGACACCCGGTTCGGTGAGGAGAAAGCGCGGTTCGGCCGGTTCGGCTTCGAGTTTGGCGCGCAACTGGCCCATGTAGAGCCGCAAGTAGTGGGTGTGTTCGGTGCAGTCGGCCCCCCAGACATCGGCCAGCAAGGCGCGGTGTGTCACCACTTGACCCGCGTTGCGGACCAATCGGGCCAGCAACTTGTATTCGGTCGGGGTGAGATGGACCTTTTGACCGCGTAACACCACTTCGCGCAGGCTCAGATCCATGTCGAGACCTTCGTGGCTATAGCGGGTGATGGCGGGGGTGAGGGTGGTGCCTCGGTGGCGCAAGGCCACACGCATGCGGGCCAGCAACTCCGCCACGCTGAAGGGCTTACTCAGATAGTCATCGGCGCCGGCATCGAGCAGAGCGATTTTTTTCTCATCCGATGGTTGGGCCGAAATGATCAGCACGGGGGTGTTGTGGCGCTGGCGTAGTTCGCTGAGCAAGGTTTGACCATCGCCGTCAGGCAAGCCCAAATCCAACAGCACCAGATCGACCGGGGTATGACGGATCAGGGCTTGGGCCTCGGCCAAGGAGGCAGCGGTATGCACCGCCAAGCCTTCGACTTCCAGCGTGGTGCGCAGCATAGTGCGCAAGTCACGGTCATCTTCGACCAGCAGGACACGAATCATGGGTTGACCTCGATGTCTTCAGCCGGCGTGAGCATGTCGGGCGCGTTTTGCAGGGGGAGGTGCAACTCAAAACTGCTGCCGCCATGACCCCGTATACGCACACTTAAGCTGCCGCCGTGGGCTTGGGCGATGGCACGACAGACCGCCAAGCCCAACCCGGAGCCTCGGCACGTGCTGCTTCCTTGGCCGCGTTGGAACATGTCAAAAATCCGGGCTCGATCAGCCACGTGTACGCCGGGACCACGATCTTTGATCGCCAGAAGCAGGGTGTCTTCGGCGACTCGCACCACCAAGTCCACGGGTCCAGCATCGGCCGGGCTGTACTTCAGCGCGTTGTCGAGCAGATTTTCGAGCAGCTGGATGAACAGCGGTGCATCGACTCGGATCAGCGGCAATGAAGGCTCCAGCCGAGCCCGAATGCGGCGTTGGGGGTCTCGCTGGCGCACCCGCGCCAAGACGGCACCGACCAACTCTTCCAGCGATTCCCAATCCAAGCGCAAGGCGATTTGGCCGGCTTCGAGGCGCACGAGTTGCAGGGTGTTGTCGGCCATGGTGGTCAGCGCCCGGGTTTCGTCCTGAATCTGGTTCAGCCATGTGCGCCGTTGGCTTTCAGAGAGACGTTCCGACTGACTAGACAGCGACGATGCTGCGCCAAGGATAGAGGCGAGGGGGGTGCGGAAATCGTGCGAGATGGCGGCCAGCAGGGCGCTGCGCAGCTTTTGGGCTTCGGCTTCGGCCCGAGCTTCAGCTGTGCGCCGCTCAAGGTGATGTCGATGCAGGGCTTGTCCCAGCAAATCGCACAGCATTTGGGCATGGCGTTGCAAGTCGGGATCGGGCTCTTTGAACGGGTCCAGTCGCAGGAGGGCCGCGCCCCACGCCGCTTGAGGACCCCGGATCGGTAGGTACCACGCGGGGAGTTCGCTGTGCCGGCCCGTGCCCGCACCAAAGGCGTGGTTCTCGCGCAGGCAGAGCCACAGACCGATGTGTTCTGCCGGACTCAGCACGACACCGCGCCACAGCGCTGCGAGCGGATCGTCGGTGATGGGCAGCTCGTTATTCAGCAACATCAACGCGGTGCCCTGCGACGGTAGAAAGCCCAAGGCTTGATCGAGGCCCTCGGTCATGGCCTGTGGATCCTGAGCCGCCCGCAGTACGTCACCGAGTTGCTGGATTTGCTGGGCCTCGTGGGCGCGACGGGCTGCCAGCGAAGCTTCACGCCGCAGTCGTGCCATCAAGAGGCTGACCGTCAGACAAACCGTGAGCAAGGTGCCGAGCAGCAAAGCATGCTGACGCAAGTCCACCTGAAAACTGCCCCGAGGTGGGACGAAGGACCAGTTGAACAGCGCCACGCTGGTCAAGGCGAACAGTGCTGAAGCCCAAGCGGGCAGCCAGAACGCCACCAAAGTGCTGGCCAAGACGAAGATCATGGCCAGATTGGCCAGATCGACGCGAGGATCAAGGGCTTGAGCGATGCCTTGCGCCAAGGCCAAGCAGGCCAAGGTGCCCAAAAGGGTGAGGAAACGATGCAACGAGATCCGCATGCCTGCCAAGGTAGCAGGCCGCACATCAGGAAAGCATCAGGAGCTCATTCACCGGCGACGATGTGGATCCGCACGCCTGTCAAACGCACCACTTGGCCCAAGCGTAGCTTGCAGGTCTTGCGCAGCTCGACTTGGCCGTCCACTTCGACCACGCCGCTGGCAATCAACGCCTTGGCCGCGCCACCGCTGGGGGCCATGGAGGTCGCTTTGAGCAGGGCGTCGAGGGGAATGAACTCACCGCGCAGGGGAAAGTCGATCTTGTTCAGGGTGGCCATGGTGTCAAGGGTGGGGGGCAGAAGTGCCTTGGCGTTTTTGTTCGCGCAGCATGTAGAGGTAGAGGCTTTCGACTTTCTCGCGCGCCCAAGGGGTTTTGCGCAGGAAACGTAGGCTTGACGAGATGCTGGGGTCGAGCGTGAAGCAGCGGATGGCGATGTGCTCGCCCAAGAGCGTCCAACCAAAATGGGCCACCAGCGCCTCCAAGATTTTCTCTAGCGTGAGGCCGTGCAAAGGGTCGCGTGGGTGGGGTGTTGCAGCGTTCATAGTGGTTTAGTTCTTTGCCAGACGAAAGCCCAAGCCGTAGTAGTGGTTGGTGGTGGTGACGGCGCTGCGGGTAGCCGAGTGCAATTGACGCCCGAGCACGCCCCAGTCGCCGCCGCGCTGCACATGGCGGTTGCAATCGCCGCTCATCCATGCCGAGCCGTTCGTGGGCGCACCGTTGTAGTTGCCGTTCCAGCAGTCTTGGACCCATTCCCAAACGTTGCCATGCAAGTCAAACAAACCCAGTGGATTGGCTTGTTTTTGCGCCGCAGGATGTGTTTTGCTGCCGCTGTTGCGATCAAACCAAGCGTATTGGCTGAGTTGGGCATCGTTTTCGCCAAAGCTCCAGCGGCCCTTGGTGCCGGCGCGGGCGGCGTATTCCCACTCGGCTTCACTGGGCAGGCGATAGGTCTTGCCGCTTTGTTGGTTGAGCTTGGTGATGAAGGCCTGCACATCGCTCCAGCTCACGTTTTCAACCGGGCAGGTGGGGCCGCAGTCGGGGAAACCACTGGGGTTGTAGCCCATCACACCCACCCATTGCGCTTGGGTGACTTCGGTTTTGCCCAGCCAGAAGGCTGCGACTTGGACGGTGTGTTGCGGGCCTTCTTCAGCGCTGCGGTCGGCCTCGCCCACGGGGCTCCCCATGGTGAAGCTGCCTGCGGCCATCGCCACCATGTGTTGCTCTATCGAGACCAAGGCGGCTTTTTGGGCCGTGTCATCCACGTTGGCTGGACTCTGTGCCTGACAGGTGGAAACACCCAAGAGGCTCGACAAGGCGAGGCCGAGTGCGCAAAGGGTGGGGATCAGGCGAAGGGTGGTTTTCATCGGTTCAAGCTGCGTTGGTGTTGGGCCACATCGGCGGGCCAAGTGGACTTGATATACGCCAGCACCGCCCAAGTATCAGCTGGGCTGAGAACCCCGACAAAAAGGGGCATGTCGGTGGCGTAGTTCGGGCCGGCGTATTTCTCCAGACCGTTCTGGGTGATCTCGAACAAGGTTTTGTCGTCGTGATGCCACGTGTGGCCGCTGCCATCGTGGGGCGGAGCTGGCAATTTACCGTTGGCCTTGCGGCTCTGCCACTCGGGTTGACCCTCCAGCGCGGACCCGTGACAACTGGCGCAGCGCTGGGCGTAGATTGTTTTGCCGAGTTGCACCTGTGCTTTGTCGTTCGCGTCAGCGCCTGCCGGGGTGCTGGGCGAGCAGGCCGTGAGCCAGAGTGTGATCCACAGCATGGCGGCGGGTATGCATCGGGGGATCACGGCGGCTCCTTGGCAGGTGGGATGGGCGCGCAGTATGACGCATTGACCGGGGCCGTATAGAGTGGCGACCCGTCGCCATTTTTCAGATCGTTCGCCCATGCTTGTCAACTGCGTTGCCTACCAAGAGGGGGCCAAGCTGGCCGATATCGCCGTCAGCGAAATCAGCGATCACCTGGCTTTGCCGGGGCACTTTGTCTGGGTCGCACTGCGTGATGCCACAGATGCTGAGCTGATGGAGATGCAGGATGAATTTGGTCTGCACGATCTGGCCATCGAGGATGCTCGGCACGGCCATCAGCGCCCGAAGATCGAGGAGTACGGCGACATTCTCTTTGCGGTGATGCATCTGGTTGAGCTCAACCCGACCGATGAGCTGAACGTGGGCGAAGTCCACGTCTTTGTGGGGCGCAACTTTGTGCTCTCGGTACGCAACCGCACGGCGCAGAGTTTTCTCGGGGTGCGTCAGCGCTGCGAGCGCGAACCGCATTTGCTGCGTCAAGGGGCGGGCTTTGTGCTGTATGCGCTGATGGATGCGGTGGTGGACCGCTACTTTCCGATCATTGAATCGCTCGAAACCGAACTAGAGGTGATCGAAGATCAGATCTTCGAGCGCGGCTCCGGGCGCACCAACATCGAGCACCTGTATGCGCTCAAGCGCCGGGCGACCTTGTTACGCCACGCTGTCGTGCCGCTCATGGATGCGGCCAGCAAACTGCACGGCGGGCGCGCGCCGGCGGTCTGCGTGGCCAGTGATGCTTATTTCCGGGACGTCAGCGACCACTTGATGCGTATCGCCACCTCCATCGACACGATCCGCGACACCATCGGCACGGCGATTCAGGTCAATTTGTCGATGGTCACGATTGAAGAGTCCGAAACCACCAAACGCTTGGCCGCTTGGGCGGGGATTTTTGCCGTGGCGACCGCTTTTGCAGGCATCTGGGGCATGAACTTCGAGCTCATGCCCGAGCTGAAATGGCGCTGGGGCTACCCGATGGCGCTGGGGGTGATCGCCGGTATCAGCGGGCTGCTGTACTGGCGATTCCGCCGCGCGGGCTGGTTGTGAGGTGAGACTCAGTGCATCAAGGGCAAGCTGCGCAGCGCATGCACGCTGCCTTCACCCATGGCCGCACCAAAGCGTTTGGCCAGCCGTTCGGCCACATTGGGCTTGGGGGTGTAGTCGATCACCTCTTCGGCTTTGATGATTTCGCGTGCCACGTAGTCGAGGTTGCCCAAGCCATCGGCCAAGCCGAGCTTGATGGCTTCCTCGCCATTCCAGAACAACCCAGAGAACAGCTCAGGCGTTTCTTTCAGGCGGCTGCCCCGACCCTTGCGCACCACGTCGATGAATTGGCGGTGGATTTGATCAAGCATGGCTTGGGCAAAGGCGCGTTGTTTATCTTGCAGGGGCGAGAAGGGGTCGAGCATGCCCTTGTTGGCCCCGGCGGTGATGAGACGCCGCTCGACGCCGACTTTGCTCATCACGCCGGTGAAGCCGAAGCCATCCATCAGCACGCCGATGGAGCCGACCAAGGAGGCTTTGTCCACGTAGATGGCGTCGGCAGCGGCGGCGACGTAGTAGGCCCCGGAAGCGCAGGATTCTTCGACCACCACGTAGACCTTCTTCTTGTGCTTGGCCTTGAGCCGCCAAATTTCGTCGTTGATGATCCCGGACTGCACCGGGCTGCCGCCGGGCGAGTTGATGCGGATCACGACCGCTTGGGCGTTGGTGTCTTCGAAGGCATTTTTCAGGCCGGCCAGCATGGTTTCGGCGCTGGCTTGGCTCTCGGAAGAAATCTCGCCGCGCAGCTCCACCAAGGCGGTGTGTGGCCCGTGGGTATCGGCGGTGGCGTTGCGTTCACCCAACAACATGGATAGCACCACCAGCACCAGCAGGATCCAAGACAGGCGCAACATGAAGCGCCAGCGGCGGTCACTGCGTCGATCTTGCAGATATTCGCGCGCAAACAGCTCCAAAACATGATCGACGCTGCCGCGTGAAAGGGGGCTGTCGCTCGATGGGCTGGGCGTAGGGACAGAAGAGGCGAGGGGCGTGGCCGAGCTTGCGGGCGCGTCACCGGAGTCGTTGTGGGGGTTCATGCTGGTGGGACGCTGGCGGTGAAAAGGGCCAAAGCGTCTGACGGGGTCGTTATCGGTTGTTCAGGCAGGGGTAAGGTGGGCGCGAGGATACCAATAGATGCGGCCTTCGTGTTCAGCAACGGCGACAGATTCGAGATGTTCGCCATGACAAGGGCCACCCATGCATTGGCCATTGCGAGGGTCGTAGATCGCGCCATGCATCGCGCAAACGATCCATTGCCGGGTGTCGTCGAGAAATTCGCCCGGTTGCCAGTCCAATTCGATCGGAACATGGGCGCAGCGGTTCAAGTAAGCGACCACACTGCCCTCGTGGCGCAGCGCAAAAGCACGCACCAGCTCGCCGTGTTCGCGGAGTTCAAAGACATGCGCCCGCCCCCCTTCGACCAAGTCGGGAGCCTCACAAAGGGGGACGCCCTGCGGCGAGGGGGTGCTCATCATGCGTTCTCTAGCAACCACTGATGCAGCTCGGCCACATGGCTGGCGAGATAGCGGGGCGTCAGTGCCGCGAGACTTGCGGCGTCGTGGGCCCCGTAGCTCACCCCCACGCTGGTCACGCCCGCGTTGGCGGCAAGCAACAAGTCGTGGCTGGTGTCGCCAATCATCAAGGTGCGCTCCGGATCCACGCCAAAGGTGCGCATCAGCTCCATCAGCATCAGAGGGTTCGGTTTAGATGCGGTTTCTTCGGCGGTGCGGGTGGCGTCAAACATCGGCCCCAAAGCGGTGGCTTCGAGGGCTTCGCTCAAGCCCCGGCGGCTTTTGCCGGTGGCGATGGCCAGCCAGTGGTGGCGGGCGCGCAAGGCATGCAGCATGTCGGTGACCCCGGCAAAGAGTGCGACGCCGTGGTGATCCCCAAAGTAGTGGTGGCGGTAGCGGTCGGCCAGCTCGGGATAGCGCGCTTCGGCCAGACCGGGTACGGCTTCGCGCAGGGCATTGCTCAAGCTCAGACCGATGACATGCGCGGCCGCGCGGTCGGAGGGTTCGGTCACGCCCAGATCGCGGCAGGCGGCTTGGATGCAGCGCACGATCAAGGCGGTGGAGTCGCACAGCGTGCCGTCCCAATCGAAAACGATCAGGTCAAATTGGCGCGGACGGTCATTCATGATGCGGTTGGGGACGAGTGCGGGTGATGCGGGTGAAGCTGGGTCAGCAGTGTCAGGCATTCGGCCGGCAAAGGCGCGTGCAGGGCGATTCGCTCAGGCCGTGCGGGGTGATCGAAGCCCAGCTTGGCGGCGTGCAGGAACATGCGATCAAAACGTACCCCTGCTTGCGCGCCTTGAACGGGCTCACCGCGTGCCAAGGCTTTGTTCAGGGCGAAGTCGCCGTATTTGTCGTCGCCCACGATCGGGTGACCGGCGTGTTGCAGATGCACGCGGATCTGATGCGTCCGACCCGTTTTGATGGTCACATCCAGCAGCGTGAAGTGTTTGTAGCGTTGCGCTGTGCGCACCAGACTGATGGAGCGGCGGCCATCTTCGATGTTCGGGTCGCCCGCTTGGACCACGCGTACCCGGCGCTCTCCGGCGCTGTCTAAATATTTGTGCAGCGCGACGTCGATCACTTTGAGCTTCTCGGGCCAGCTCCCCTGCACCAAGGCTGCGTAGGTTTTGTCGGTTTCGCGCTGGCGAAATTGCTCTTGCAAGGCGGTCAGGGCGCTGCGCTTTTTGGCGATCAAAAGCAGGCCAGAGGTGTCGCGGTCCAAGCGATGCACCAGCTCTAGAAAACGTGCCTCGGGCCGAGCTCGGCGCAGCTGCTCGATCACGCCAAAGCTCACGCCCGAGCCGCCATGCACCGCCACCCCCGCAGGCTTGTTGATCACCAGCAAGTGATCGTCTTCGAACAGCACCGGAAACTCCCGGGGCGGCACGGCTGCTGTGGCTTGGGCCTGCGCTTGTGAGCTTGGATCCGGTAGGCGCAGCGGTGGGATGCGTACCACGTCATCCAAATCAAGTCGGGTATCAGCGTGGGCCCGGCCTTTGTTCACCCGGACTTCGCCGCTGCGGATGATGCGGTAAACCAAGGTTTTGGGCGCACCCTTGAGCGATTTGAGCAAGAAGTTATCCAGCCGTTGTCCCGCCGAGCCCTCGTCCACGCATAAAAAGCGCACCTTGAGATCGGGGTGAACCTGCATGGCGTTGTCCCCGGACCTTGCCCCTATAATGCGTTGCACCACAATGTCGCCGTAAGTGTTTGATTTGCCTGAGTTTAACGGGCCACCTACAGCGACGTGGTGAAATGTCAAGAGGTGATGCAACGCATGACTGGCTTGTTCAGGCCGACTCCCAAGGTGAGGCGGCGGCACAAACAGTCCTGTGGCAGAGCCCCGCAAGTCCCGAGACCCCAATCAAGGTTTTTACGGCCACAGCAAACGGACCTATGTCGGTTTGCTGTGGTTTGCGTCTGACGAGAGGCGCTGTCGCATGTTCAAGCATGCTTGAGTCGCGCACGGTGCTCTTGCACGCACGCTGCCCCGTCTGCCGTTTGAATCGGTGCTGTCCCCAAACAGCATTGGTGCGGCGGGCCCCGGGCGATTCCTTCATGGTCAGGCCGCGCGGTGTTCGTGCATCGAGTGCCGGGATGGATCTTTGAGATCCCTCACTGGTTGTTCGTTGCGCGCTGCAACTTGGATTGCAGCGTGAGGAGAGTGCATGAAACGCATGCTGATCAATGCCACCCAGCCGGAAGAACGGCGTCTGGCGATTGTCGATGGCCAAAAACTGGTCGATTTCGAGACTGAAATCGAGGGGCGCGAACAGCGCAAAGGCAACATATACAAGGCGGTTGTGACGCGCGTCGAGCCCTCGCTCGAAGCCTGTTTTGTCGATTACGGCGAGGACCGCCACGGCTTTTTACCCTTCAAGGAAATTTCACGCAGCTACTTCCGCGAAGGCGTGGATGTGCGCCAAGCGCGCATCCAAGACGCAATTGCCAACGGTCAAGAGCTGTTGGTTCAAGTCGAAAAAGAAGAGCGCGGCAACAAGGGTGCGGCCCTGACGACGTTCGTCAGCTTGGCGGGTCGTTACTTGGTGCTGATGCCCAACAACCCGCGTGGCGGTGGCGTAAGCCGTCGCATCGAGGGTGAAGACCGCGAAGAGCTCAAGGAAAACCTAGAGCAGCTCGACTACCCGAAGGGCATGTCGCTGATCGCCCGCACGGCCGGTATCGGCCGCACTGCTGCCGAGTTGCAGTGGGACTTGAACTACATGCTCAAGTTGTGGGACGCCATCGAAGGCGCTTCCAAGGGCGGTAAGGGTGCTTTCCTGATTTATCAGGAATCGTCGCTGGTGATCCGTGCGATCCGCGATTACTTTACGGCAGACATCGGCGAGATCTTGATCGACACCGATGACATCTTCGAGCAGGCCAAGCAGTTCATGCTGCATGTCATGCCCGACACGGCCAATCGCGTCAAACGCTACCGCGACGACGCCGCGCTGTTCAGTCGTTTCCAGATCGAGCATCAGATCGAATCGGCCTACAGCCGCACGGTGCAACTGCCCTCGGGCGGTGCCATCGTGATCGACCACACCGAAGCTTTGGTGTCGGTGGACGTCAACTCGGCGCGCGCCACCCGTGGCAGCGACATCGAAGAAACGGCCACCCGCACCAACCTCGAAGCCGCTGATGAACTGGCGCGCCAGATGCGCTTGCGCGATCTGGGCGGCCTGATCGTGGTCGACTTCATCGACATGGAAGAGTCGAAAAATCGCCGCGAAGTCGAGACTCGTCTGCGTGACGGCTTGCGCAACGACCGTGCCCGTGTGCAGCTCAGCGCCATCAGCAAGTTTGGTTTGCTCGAACTTAGCCGTCAGCGCCTGCGCCCGGCTCTGAGCGAAGGCTCGCACGTGACGTGCCCGCGTTGCAACGGCACTGGCCACATCCGCGATACCGAATCGAGCGCCCTGCAAATCCTGCGCATCATTCAAGAAGAGTCGATGAAAGAAGGCACGGCCGTGGTTCACGTCCAAGTGCCGGTCGAGGTGACCTCGTTCTTGCTGAACGAAAAGCGCACCGAGATCACCAAGATCGAGTTCAAGCAGCGCGTGACCGTGCTCTTGGTGCCCAACAAGCATCTAGAGACGCCCAACTACAAGCTTGAGCGCCTGCGCCACGACGACCCGCGCCTCGAAAATCTCAGCGCCAGCTACACGATGATCGAGGAGCCGGACGAAGAAGTGGGTATCACCCGGCGTGAGAAGAACGTCAAACCCAAGCAAGAACCGCTGATCAAGGGCGTCTTGCCGGATTCGCCAGCTCCCACGGCTCCCGTGGTGCCGGTCCACGTTCCTGCGGCTGCGGTTCCGGCTTTGCCCGCGGTTGCGCCGGTGGTGGCGGTTCAAGCCGCCGCTCCGGCTCCGACGATGTCGGGCAGCGGCAGTGGTTTCTTCGGTTGGGTGCGACGCCTGTTTGGCACCACGGGTGGCGCATCGGCCACTGTGACCTCAGCGGTCGCAACGCCCGCCACCGCGACATCTGCGGTGATGCCAGTAGTCACGCCCACCACCCCGGAAGCGCGCTCTGAGCGGCGCGATGGCGGGCGGGGTGATGGCCGTCGTCATGGTGGCCGTGATGGCAGTCGTGACAACCGGGGTCGCCCACTGCAAGAGCGTGAACCGCGTGAGCCACGTGAACGTGATCGGTCGGTGACCGAAGGTGTCGTTGAAGCGGCGGCACTCAGTGATCGTGGGGAGCGCACCGAGCGTGGTGGTGATCGAGGCGGCCGTGGTGGTCGTGGCGGTCGCACGGAACGTCCGGATCGTCAGCCGCGTGAAGCGCGTGACAGCCAGGTGCTGCCTGTCGTGACCCCCGCGCTTTCGCAGCGTGCTGAGTCCGATGAGTCGCTCGATGTGACCCTGAAGACGCCTTTGCCGGGTGATGTCAACGGCCCAGTCCAGGCTGGGACCGAAACCGAAGCTGAGCGTGACGCCGGGCGTCGTCGTCGTCGGGGTGGCCGAGGCGGTCGTCGTGATCGTGATGAAGGTGCTCTGGTCGAGGCCTCGCAAGAAGGGGGCGCTTCGGTGGCGGAAGGTACCGAGGCGGTTGCTCCGGTGGTGGTTGCTGAGGGCGAAGCGGCTGGCGCTGCGCCGTCTGAGGCGCGTCCGCGTCGTGAGCCCCGTCCGCGTCGTGAGCGTCGTCCGCGTGACGGTACTGACAACCGGGCTGATGCTGGCGCTGAAAGTACATCAGGCACATCGATCGATGCTGCTGCGTTGACGTTGGCCTCCATGGCTGAAGCCGCACCGGCACCCATGGTGCCCTCGGCTTCTCTAGAGCCCGAGTGGGATATGGCCTTCACGGCTCCGGCGATCGTGGCCGAAGTGGCTGCTGCGCCGGTGGCGGTGGCGGTGGCGGTGGCCGAGGTGGCTGTTGCGCCGGGGCCGGTCGTGCCGGATCCCTATGTGTTGGCGATCGAATCCTTGCAAAACATCGCTCGCGATGCCGGCATGGAATGGGTGCTGACCGACGCTGACAAGGCCCGCGCGGTGCAAGAGCAGATCGCTGCTGAGCCGCGTCCGGTGCATGTGCCGCGCATCCTCCCGACGATGGTTCTGCCCGACGATGGTCCGTTGGTCTTGGTCGAGACGCGGCGCGACTTGGCGCAGTGGGCCTTGCCCTTTGATGCTGCTGAGCCTGCACCGGCTGTGGTTGAGTCGGTGACTGCTGAGGCCGCCTCCGTGTGACCACGGTCTTCGCTCTGCTTGACGACGCTCAAGCCAGTGCTGAAGACCCGCGTAGCCGGCTCTATACCGGCTACGCGCACCAACACATCGGTCACGACACCGCCAGTCTGACTTCGGTTTGGGCGGCGGTGGCTGCTGACTTGGCCGCCGGCTTGCACGCCGTGCTTTTGGCCGATTACGCATGGGGCGTGCGCCTGCAAGGCCTCACGCTTGCCCCCGATCACCCGCCGGGTGCGTTGCGCTTTTTGATGTTCCGCGCGCTGACGCACTGCTCGTGTGTGCAGGTCGAGGCGTGGTTAGCCGCTCAAGCACCGAGTCTTGCTGAGCCACCTTGGCCGGTGGCTTGGTCACCCGAGGTAAGCGAAGCGCTTTTTACTGAGCGTATCGAGCGCATCCATGCCCTGATTCGGGCCGGTGAGACCTATCAGGTCAATCACACCTTTGGCTTGCAAGCGGAGATGGAAGATCTGGGCGACGCGGGCGTGGGGCTCTACCGCTGCCTGCGCCAGCGCCAGCCGGTGCCTTTTGGCGCTTTGATCGTCGAGCCCGATCAAAGCGTGCTGTCTTTTTCGCCCGAGTTGTTCGTGCGCCATCACGCTGGGCGGCTCAGCACCAAGCCGATGAAGGGCACGGCGGCGCGGTATCTGAATGACCCTGAGCGCGACGCAGCTGCGGCGGCATGGTTGGAGCGCGATCCGAAAAATCGCGCTGAAAACCTCATGATCACCGACTTGTTGCGCAACGATCTGGGTCGCTTGGCCCGGGTGGGCAGTGTGCGCGTGCCGCAGCTTTTTCAAGTCGAAGCTCACGGGGCTTTGTGGCAGATGACCTCGACGGTCGAAGCCGAGCCTTTGCCGGGCACCGATCTGCCAGCGGTTTTGCGGGCCCTTTTTCCTTGCGGCTCGATCACCGGCGCACCCAAGCACCACACCATGCAGCTCATCCAGACGCTGGAAGACGGTGCGCGCGGGCTTTACACCGGTGCCATCGGTTGGGTCGATGCGCCGCTGCCTGGGCAGAGCTTGGCGGAGTTTTGTTTGTCGGTCGCGATCCGCACCGTGGTGGTGGGTGCGGCGACAGCGTCGGCTGAGGGCGGCCCTCTCAGGCGGCCTGCTCGGCTGGGCGTGGGGGCGGGGATCGTGCTCGATTCGGTGGCGTCGGATGAATGGCGCGAGTGCCAGATCAAGGCCGGTTTTGTTCGGCCGCCTTGGCCCAAGGATGTGGCGGGTGTTGACGGTGGGAGTTTTCGGTTGTTCGAGACGCTGCGCGTCGAAGCCGATGGCAGCGTTCCGCATTTGGACGCGCACTTTGAGCGCTTGAGTCGCAGCGCGGCTGCCTTTGGCTGGCCGGTGCCGCAGCCGCATCACCGTGCAGCCCTTCAAGCCCATGCCGCCGGCCTGAAGGGACAGGGCCACGTTCATCGTCTGCGCTGGGATTGGTCGGGTGATGTGGGGTGTGATGTGGGCCTTGACGATCCGCTGCGCTTGAGTGGCGGCCCGTTGAGCACCGTGCTGCCCGAGGTGGTCGATCTGCTGCTTAGCCCCGAGCCCTTGCCAGCGGTTGAAGCTGCTTGGGTGGGGCATAAAACGTCGCACCGCGCCAGCTACGACGCAGCGATTCGGGCGGCAGAGGCGCAGGGCGCTTTCGACACGTTGTTTTTCAACGCCCAAGGCGAGTTGACCGAAGGCGCGCGCAGCTCCGTGTTCGTCAAGCTCGACGGCATCTGGACCACACCGCCGCTGCGCTGCGGACTGCTGCCGGGGGTGATGCGTGCGCATCTTTTGGCGGATGCCTCGCTGGCGATGGTCGAGCGCGTCTTGACCCGGGCGGATTTGGCGCGTGCTGAAGCGGTGTGGGTGGGCAATGCTTTGCGAGGCGTGCTGCCAGCGCGCATCCGCCACGTGGATCCGGTGGCTCAGGTGCAGCAGGCGTTGGTGCATGCGCATCAAAGCGGCGCTTGCCTCGATCCAAAAGCCTTTCGCGGTTTGCTGGGCAGCGCCGCGCAGGCTGAGGCGGTGCAGCACGGCGTCGGTCTGACGTTGGGGTGGTGGGACGAGGGGTCTGCGGCAGCTTTTTGGAAGTCGGGCGGCGCACGGTTCGACACGATCAGCCATGCACCCTTGCCGCCGCGAGGCTCAGCGCCTTGGCATGCGCCAGGGGTGGAGGCTGAAATTGCTTTTCGGCTCGGCCGAGATGTCGATGCCACCTTGGCCGCCACCTTGGATCAGGCGGCGGCTGAAGCACTGATGGACGCGATAGCGGTGTCGATCGAGGTGGTTGATTCGCGCTGGCGAGATCCCGCCCAAGCCGAGCCTTGGCTGCGGGTGGCCGATGGACAATCGCACGCTGCCTTGGTGCTTGGGCCTTGGCGGCCCTTGGCCCCGCAGCATGACTGGTCGCAGCAAAGTTGCACCGTGCAGATGGTGGGGCGGATGGGCCGGCATAGGGCCGCAGCCCAAGGTCGGCATGCTTTGGGTCATCCAGCCGCCGTGCTGCCCGTTTGGCTGCGCCACGCGACCCAAGGTTTTCACGGAGAGACGCGGGTGGTGCGTGCTGGGACGGTGGTGACCACGGGTTCGTGGGTGGGCACGCTGCCGGTGCAGCGCGGCGACACGGTCGAGGTGGACTTTGCGGGCCTCGGCCGCGCCGTGTGGTGCTGGTCTGATCCGGCTTAGACGCCTTCTTCAACGGCCTGAATGGCCCAGAAGTCGTCGGCCAACTTGAGGTTGGTGATGTAGGCGTAGGGCATGGTGAAGTAGCCCGCCTGACCCCAACCCGGCCCCCAAGAATTGCGCACCAAGATGCGCTTGGTGGCGTCGTCGTAGCCCACGGCCAAGACGGCGTGACCGCCCAAGAGCGATTCGCTGGTGGTGGGCAGGTTCAACACACCGCTTTGGGCCACTTCGGCCGACTCAAAGCCGTCAAAGACGCTGAAGCCGAAGACGAACGGAAAGCCGGCCGCCAAGCAGCCGCGCAACTCGTCGATGCTGGTGCTGGTCAGGCGCTGATAGGTCAGGGCTTGGAATTTGAGCGCCTCGGTGTAGCAGCTCACCGTCGGCTTGCGGGCGAACTTGGTGATCACGTAAGGCCAGCGCGATTCTTTGCAAACCCCTTGTTTGGCCACGCTCTTGATGCCGTCACGGATCATGGCCCCCGCGTCGCTGCGCACAGTGCCTTCCATGACGCGTTCGTTGTAGTAGACAAACAGGCGTGAAGGCATGAAGTCCTTGGCCTTGTTCTGGCGCACGAGTTCGAACTCGAACGCGGCACAAATCGCGTTGGCCGTGCAGCTGCCCAGTTGACCTTGGTCGTACACCGGGGGCATCTTGGCGCGCAGATCAACCGACGCAGGCAAGGCCTTGGCAGGAGCCTTGAGCGAGAGCATGTGATCGCGATGATCAGGTAGATCAGGGGACCAACCGAAGCGTTGAATTTTGCGAGACATGGAGCTGACTCCCGAGAGGGTGACCGCACTGGGCGGATACAAAAATGAAGCTGCATTCTGCGACCGCCCTCTCGGCGCACAAAGAGGATTTCAACGCTGTTACAAGGCACAATCGCCGCCACCCACAAAGGAGAAAGATCTTGATCGGACGTTGGATGGATGGGCGGCGTTGGCTGCATGGTGTGATGCTGCTGATGGGCCTGCTTTGGGCCACCTTGGCTTTGGCGGCCATGACGCCGGAAGAGATCAACAAAATCCGTGAGGACGCTGACAAGGCCGCCAAGGCTGGGCCGGTCGAGATCGCTTTGGCCGGCCAAGGGGTGCTGAAGTTGCCCGCCGGGCATGTGTTTGTGCCCCAGCCGCATGCCACCCGCGTGCTCCAAGCCATGGGCAACCCCGGCGAAGACAGCAGCGTGCAAGGGCTGATCTTTCCGTCGAGCGAGACGCTGGACTGGGTGATGGTGCTGCGCTTTGAGCCCTCGGGCTACATCAAGGACGACGACGCCCGCGAGTGGGACGCCGAGAAACTGTTGCAGAGCCTGCGTGATGGCACGGCTGAGGCCAACAAAGAGCGCGAGCAAATGGGCGTCTCTGGGGTCGAAATTACCGGCTGGGCCGAGCCTTTGGTCTATGACGCAACCACGCATCGCTTGGTTTGGGCCTTGGCTTCGCACGAAATGGGCGCTCCGGCGGGGGCACCTCAAGGCGTCAACTACAACACCTACGTGTTGGGGCGTGAGGGTTATTTCAGCCTCAACCTCATCACCGATTTGAAGTCGTTACCGACCCACAAGGCTGCGGTGCAGCAGATGCTCGCTGCCTTGGACTTTGACGCCGGTAAGCGCTACGCTGACTTCAATGTCAGCACCGACAAGGTGGCGGAGTACGGTTTGGCTGCTTTGGTGGTTGGCTTGGCGGCCAAGAAGCTCGGGTTCTTGGCCATGATCTTTGTGTTCTTGGCCAAGTTCGGTAAGGTTATTTTGTTGGGTAGTGCGGGCGCGATTGCAGTGTTCATGCGCTTTTTTGGTCGCAAACCCCCGCCACCCCAAACCCCACCTTCGGCATGATCAAGATCTTGTTGCTGCTGCTCTCAGGGGCCAAATTCGGCAAGCTGCTGCTGAGCGGCGGCACGATGCTGATCTCGGTGGTGGTCTATGCCTTTGTGTTTGGCTGGCGCTACGCGGTGGGGTTTGTGGCGCTGCTCTTGGTGCATGAGATGGGGCATTACTTGGCGGCCAAGCAGCGCGGTTTGAATGTCGGCCTACCCACCTTTATCCCGTTCGTGGGGGCTTGGATCGAGCTCAAGGATCAGCCGCACAACGCTGAAACTGAAGCTTATGTGGGTCTGGGCGGCCCGCTGTTGGGGACGGTGGGGGCTCTTGTTTGCTATGCCTTGGCGCGCCAGACCGACACCCCGTGGCTGCTGGCCGTCTCGTATGCGGGCTTTTTTTTGAATCTCTTCAACCTGATCCCGATCTCACCCTTTGATGGTGGGCGCATCACGGCGGTGCTCTCACCGCGCATTTGGCTGCTGGGGGTGCCGGTTCTGGGGGCTTTGTTTTACTTCCGCCCCAGCCCGATGTTGCTGATCGTGGCCATCTTGGCGGCACCGCAACTCTGGAAGGCGCTTACATACCGCAAAGACAGCGCTGAGGCGCAGACCTACTATGCGATCCCTGCGGCCACCAAATGGGAATACGGCTTCTACTACTTGGTGTTGACCGCTTTTCTGGCCGTCATGACGCACGATGTGCATGAGATGCTGCAAAGCAGCTCAGCTCGGCACAAAGCGGTCCACAGCGTCCGTGATGATGCCGTCCACACCCAAGTGAATCAATCGTTCGACTTCGTTGCTGTCATTGACGGTGTAGACCAAGCTGCGCCAGCCGTTTTGCCGAATCTGCTCAAACAACGCATGGGTCATGAGTTTGTGGTCCGTGACCACGGCGACGCACTGCAAGCGCCGGACCAAATCCGCCCAACTTGAGGGGATGGTTTCGAAGAGCATGGCGCGCGGTACCTCGGGGGCCGTTTCTTGGGCGCTGGCCAAGGCGGCGGATTCGAAGCAGCTCAACAAAGGCCAGTGCGCGCGCCCGGCTTTGACGGCTGGGCCCCAAAGCCGCTTGATTTCTCGGGCGACCACCGCACCCGTGTGGGCATCTTCGCTGGGCCCGGGTTTGAGCTCGATGTTGAGCGTGTGGTGGTTTTGCAGGCAGAAGCTGGCCACCGCCGACAAGCTCGGAATGCCTTCGCCGGCATAAAGCCGACTGTGCCAACTGCCGGCGTCCATCTGCGACAAATCATTCCAGGTGCGTTCAGTTGCCAAGCCCCGCCCGTTGCTGGTGCGCTGCAAGCTGGCGTCGTGCAGCAGGAAGGGGATGTCGTCGGCACTGACTTTGACATCGCACTCAAAGGAGCGATAGCCGTAGCGCGAGGCCACACGAAAAGCAGCAAGGGTGTTCTCGGGGGCGAACTTGCCCGCGCCGCGATGAGCGATCCAGCGCGGGTAGGGCCAAGCGGGCAGGGGTGGGCGAGGTGGGGTCGTGGCAGCCATGGGGAGCTCTAGGAGGAATGCAGCATCAGCGTTGATGAAGCAATGTGGCATGGATGCTTCACAACAGCAAGGCCGCCGTGCTGTGGGGTCGCAAGGGAATGTGACGTTGTGGGCTGTTGCCCTGCGGTACCATCGCAAACCCTATTCGCAGCCCGCAAGGGCGGCTTTTTTTTTTGCGTTGCGCGTCCTGCGTGCAATGCATGCAGCCCATGAATGCTCTGCTGCCCCATCCCTCTGCTCCGACCACGGCTCGCTTGCGCGAGATTCCGTACAACTACACCTCGTTCTCCGATCGTGAGATCGTCATGCGCTTGCTGGGTGAGCGCGCTTGGTCTTTGCTCGACAAGTTGCGCGGTGAACGCCGCACGGGCCGCTCAGCCCGCATGCTCTATGAAGTCTTGGGTGACATCTGGGTGGTACAGCGCAATCCGTACCTCGAAGATGACCTGATCGACAACCCCAAGCGGCGGGCCTTGCTGATCGACGCGCTGCATCACCGTCTCGCTGAAGTCGAAAAACGCCGCTCAGCGGCGGACGACTTGGCTCGGGATGCGGCGGTGGGTGAGTTGCTGGCGTGTGCCCGTACCGCTGTCGAGCGCTTTGCCGAGCGGTTCCGCTTGGTCGTTGATCTGCGCCAGCGTTCACGCAAGGTGCTGGGCCGGACCACCGCCAAGGACAACATCAAGTTCGACGGCTTAAGCCGGGTGTCGCACGTCACCGATGCCACCGACTGGCGGGTCGAGTATCCCTTTGTGGTGCTGACGCCGGACACCGAGATCGAAATGGCTGCGTTGGTGGCCGGCTGTGTCGAGCTGGGCCTGACGATCATCCCGCGTGGTGGTGGCACTGGCTACACCGGCGGGGCCGTGCCGCTGACGTGGAAGAGTGCGGTGATCAACACCGAGAAGCTCGAACAGATGACCGAAGTCGAGCTGATCGATTTGCCGGGGCTGAGCCACAAGGTGCCGACGATCTGGACCGGGGCGGGCGTGGTGACACAGCGCGTCTCGGATGCGGCTGAGCGCGGTGGGTTTGTCTTTGCGGTCGATCCGACATCGGCTGAGGCCTCGTGCATCGGCGGCAACATCGCCATGAATGCGGGCGGCAAGAAGGCGGTGCTTTGGGGCACGGCACTCGATAACTTGGTGTCTTGGCGCATGGTCACGCCCGAGGCCAAGTGGCTGGAGGTGATTCGCCTGAATCACAACCTCGGCAAGATTCACGACGTCAAGACGGCGAGCTTCGAGCTGCGCTACTTCGATGCTTCGGGTCGGACCTTGGAGCGTACCGAGCGGCTCGACATTCCCGGGGCGATCTTCCGCAAGGAAGGGCTGGGCAAAGATGTGACCGACAAGTTCCTCGCGGGCTTGCCCGGCGTGCAGAAAGAAGGCTGTGACGGCTTGATCACCAGCGCGCGCTGGGTGGTGCATCGCATGCCGGATCACGTGCGCACGGTCTGCCTAGAGTTTTTCGGTAACCCGAAGGAATGCGTGCCCTCGATCGTCGAGATCAAGGACTTCATGTTTGCCGAGATGAAAAAGCCCGGCGGAGCGATTCTTGCCGGCTTGGAGCACCTCGATGACCGCTACTTGAAGGCGGTGGGTTACGCCACCAAGAGCAAGCGCGGTGGCCTGCCCAAGATGGTGCTGGTGGGCGATATCGTTGGTGACGACGAAGACGCCGTGGCGCGGGCCACCTCCGAGGTGATCCGCTTGGCCAATGGCCGCTCGGGCGAGGGCTTTGTGGCCATCTCGGCTGATGCGCGCAAGAAATTCTGGCTGGATCGCAAGCGCACGGCGGCGATCTCCAAGCACACCAACGCCTTCAAGGTGAACGAGGACGTGGTGATTCCACTGGAGCGCATGGGTGAGTACACCCTGGGCATCGAGCGCATCAACATCGAACTCTCCCTACGCAACAAGCTGGCCTTGGTGGATCGTTTGGAGGCGTTCTTCAGCGTGAAGGCGGCAGACCTGCCCTTGGGCAAGACCGACGACGCCAGCGAGATCCCGAGCGCCGAGCTGCTCGAAGACCGTGTGCAGCAGGCCTTAGCGCTGCTGCGTGCGGTGCGGACCCTGTGGCAGGGCTGGTTGGATGGGCTGGATGAGCGCTTCTTTGATGCGCTGCAAGACCATTCGCTGCGTGCTTCGTGGAAGACACAAATCCTCAAGCCGCTGCAAGCCTTGTTCAACGGGGTGGCCTTTGTGCCGTTGCTGGACGCCTGCAAAGCCTTGCACAAGGAGGTGCTGCGCGCGCGGGTCTGGGTGGCGTTGCACATGCACGCTGGTGACGGCAACGTACACACCAACATCCCGGTCAACTCCGACAACTACGAGATGCTGCAAACCGCGCACGAGGCTGTGGCCCGCATCATGGTGTTGGCGCGTTCGCTCGACGGGGTGATCTCGGGTGAGCATGGTATTGGCATCACCAAGCTCGAATTCCTCACCGACGATGAGCTGAAGAACTTTGCGGCCTACAAGGCCAAAGTCGATCCGCACGGGCGGTTCAACAAAGGCAAGTTGCTGCGCCGCCAAGATCGCACCACTGACTTGGGTGAAGACACCCGCTCGGCCGATCTGAGCGAGGCTTACACGCCCAGTTTTGGCCTGATGACGCACGAGTCGCTGATCATGCAGCAGAGCGACATTGGCGATATCGCCAACTCGGTCAAAGATTGCCTGCGCTGCGGCAAGTGCAAGCCGGTGTGTGCCACCCATGTGCCGCGCGCCAATTTGCTCTATAGCCCGCGCAACAAGATCTTGGCCACCTCGCTGCTGGTCGAGGCCTTCCTCTACGAAGAGCAGACCCGCCGGGGCGTGTCGATCAAGCATTGGGAAGAGTTTGAGGATGTGGCCGACCACTGCACGGTGTGCCACAAGTGCCTGAGCCCATGCCCGGTGAAGATCGACTTCGGTGACGTGTCGATGAATATGCGCAATTTGCTGCGCAAGATGGGCAAAAAGAGCTTCCGCCCCGCCGGCGCAGCGGCGATGTTCATGCTCAACGCCACCAACCCAGAAACCATCAAGCTGGCGCGCAGTGCCATGGTGGGTATCGGGATGAAAGCGCAGCGCTTGGCGCACGATGTGTTCAAGGGCTTGGCACGCAAGCAAACGAATGCTCCGCCCGCCACGGTGGGGGTGGCCCCGATCCGCGAGCAGGTGATTCACTTCATCAACAAGAAGTTGCCGGGTGGCTTGCCGAAGAAGACCGCGCGGGCGCTGTTGGATATCGAAGACAAGAACTACGTCCCGATCATCCGCGACCCCAAGACCACCTCCGCCGAGACCGAGGCGGTGTTCTATTTCCCGGGCTGTGGCTCGGAGCGGCTCTTCAGCCAAGTGGGTCTGGCCACGCAAGCGATGCTTTGGCATGCCGGCGTCCAAACCGTGCTGCCGCCGGGCTACCTGTGCTGTGGTTATCCGCAGCGCGGCGCGGGCCAGTACGACAAGGCCGAGAAGACCATCACCGACAACCGGGTGCTGTTCCACCGCGTGGCCAACACGCTCAACTATCTCGACATCAAAACGGTGGTGGTGAGTTGCGGCACGTGCTTTGATCAGTTGCAGGGCTACAAGTTCGAGGATATTTTCCCGGGCAGCCGGATCATCGACATCCACGAGTACCTGCTGGAAAAGGGCATCACCTTGCAGGGCAAGGGCGCTTTCCTCTACCACGACCCCTGCCATTCCCCGATGAAGCAGCAAGCGCCGATCAAAACGGTGCGCGCCTTGATGGGTGAGGGCGTGATCCAGTCCGAGCGCTGCTGCGGTGAGGCGGGCACGCTGGCGCTGAATCGGCCCGATATCTCGACCCAAGTGCGTTTCCGCAAGGAAGAAGAAATCCGCAAGGGTGAAGCGCAGCTGCGCCAGCAAGGCCTGATCGGTGCCGAGGAGGGGGCCAAGATCCTGACCTCTTGCCCGGCTTGCTTGCAGGGTTTGAGCCGCTATGGCGATGATCTGAGCAACGGTTTGCTCGAAGCCGATTACATCGTGGTCGAGATGGCGCGGCAGATTCTGGGTGACAACTGGATGCCTGATTACGTGCAGCGTGCCAACACGGGCGGTATTGAACGGGTCTTGGTATGAAAACCGGTATCGATAGGGTGAGCTGTGAGCTTTGCGCCGCCCAACCTTCGCCGGCTTGGCAACTGGTGGCCCAAGACGCACGGCTGCGCGTCATTCGTGTGCTTGATGCGCCTGAGTTTCCGGCCTTTTACCGGGTGATCTGGACCGCTCACGTGGCGGAGTTCAGCGATCTGGGCGAGGCTGATCGTCAGCATTGCATGGCGGTGGTGGTGGTGGTGGAGCGTGTGCTGCGTGAGGTTTTGCAGCCGACCAAGATCAACTTGGCCACGTTGGGCAACGTCGTGCCGCATCTGCATTGGCATGTGATCGCTCGGTTCGACTGGGACAGCCATTTCCCGCAGCCCGTGTGGGGCGAGCGGCAACGGGCCTCCTCGGCGTTTGAACTCACCCGGCTGGGTGCTTGTTTGCCGGACGTGGATGCGCGTCTTCGCGCCGCCTTGACGGCCTCTTTGGGATCTGAACCATGACAGCTTCTTCGACCCCCGCCCCGTTGGCCTTGACCTTGCATCAGCAGTCCCGTGTGCTGGAGGTGCGTTTCTCCGATGGCCAGACGTTCAAGCTGCCGTTTGAGCTGCTGCGCGTGTTCTCACCCTCGGCCGAGGTGCGTGGACATGGCACTGGGCAAGAGATCTTGCAGACCGGCAAGCGGGATGTGGATCTGACCACCTTGGAGCCCGTGGGGCACTACGGCGTGCAACCCACCTTCAGCGATGGGCACAACAGCGGCATCTATACCTGGGACTATCTTTATCATCTCGGCTCCCAACAAGCCAAGCTTTGGGCGGATTACGAGGCGCAACTGGCTGCCGCTGGGGCCACGCGCGATACGCCCATGACCTTGCCGGCCTCGGGTTCGGCCTGTGCATCGCGCCCTTGATTTCAAGAAAGACGACGGACCCCATGAGTGATACCCACTTCGGCTTCAAAACGGTCGATGAGACGACCAAGGCCAGCATGGTGCGTGGTGTTTTTGATTCGGTTGCTTCGCGCTATGACTTGATGAACGACACCATGTCGATGGGCTTGCATCGCTTGTGGAAGCGCTATGCGATCGCTGTCTCTGGGGTTCAGCCCGGCCATCAGGTGCTCGACATCGCTGCGGGTACGGGCGATCTGACCCGGGCCTTTGCCCAACGTGTCGGCGCGCAGGGTTGCGTGGTGCATACCGACATCAACGAAGCCATGCTGCGAGTGGGGCGGGATCGTCTGGTCGATGAGGGTCTGGTGCTGCCCACGGTGATCTGTGATGCCGAGCATTTGCCCTTTGCCGATGCGCGCTTTGATGTGGTGAGCGTGGCGTTTGGCCTGCGCAACATGACCCATAAAGATCAAGCTTTGGCAGAAATGAACCGTGTTCTCAAGCCAGGCGGGCGCTTGTTGGTGCTGGAATTTTCCAAAGTGGCCAAGCCGCTGGAGAAGGTCTACGACTGGTATTCCTTCCAACTGCTCCCGCGCATGGGCCAGTTTCTTGCGGGTGACGCTGAAAGCTATCGTTACTTGGCTGAGTCGATTCGCATGCATCCTGGTCAAGCAGAACTCAAGGCCATGATGAAAACAGCGGGGTTTGGTCACGTGGATGTTCACAACCTCAGTGCCGGTATCGTGGCCTTGCATCTGGGCCTTAAATGCTGAGTCGTGACAAGCGCACACCTTGGCCGGGTTTCGGTTCGCAAGAACAGCGGTAATGTGCAACTTGCCCTCTGTGAATGCAGCTTAAGTGTCGAGAATCCGTTTCACGTCACCAACAGCGATAAGGCATAAAGGGGTTTCATGGGTCGCATCTTTCAGCATCACACTTCGGGTTCGCAATATTTCTCCTTGCTTGCGGATGCGGCGCTGTGTTTTGTGGCCATGGTTGCAGCAGCCATCACACTCGATCACACCGCCTCGCCAGGTCGTCCCATGCATCTGGCGTCGCCAACGCTGTTGATGTCTGCGGCCTTTTTCGCGCTCGTCATCGCTTTGCTGAACTCGTTTGTCGGGTTGCATCGCTCGGGTCATGTGATGAGTCTTGGCACCTTGTTGTCGCGTTCTGTATTGGCCTTGCTGGTGGGTGGGGCTGTGGCTTATGTGGGTTTGACGATGATGCATTTCGAGGGCCATTCGGGCGAATTGGTGGCCTATGCCCTGCTTTATCTGAGCGGTGGTTTGGCGATTTATCGGGGCGCTTCTTGGGCCTTGCGGCACGCGGTGGGTACGCGTCGCGTGCTGATCGTGGGCACGGGCGCGGAGGCCTTGCAGGTCTGGAGTGATCTGCGTTTGCCTGCACACGCCAGTCATTACGAGGTGGTGGGCTTTTATCCCACCGCTGAGCAAGGGGTGGCACCGATCCTTACGGGCGCGACCCGGGTCTTTGAGCGCCACGAAACCTTGGTTGAGCTCGCGCAGCGCTACAAAGTAGCTGAACTCATCGTTGCGGTGAAAGAGCAGCGCGGTGGTGGTGTGCCCATGGATCAGTTGCTGCATTGCCGGATCAGCGGGATTCCGATTCTCGGGTTGGTGGGCTTTTATGAACGCACCCGTGCCGAGGTGCCGGTGGACAGTGTCAAGGCCAGCTGGTTGGTGTACGGCGACGGCTTTGTCCAAGGCAAGGCGCGTGAGATCAGCAAGCGGGTCTTCGACATCGTGACGTCCTCACTGCTGCTCGTCATGACCACGCCGATCATGATCCTCACGGCCATCGCCATCAAACTTGACAGCCATGGTCCGCTGATCTATCGCCAAGAGCGCGTGGGTCTGGCAGGGGCAACCTTTTCTTGCCTGAAGTTCCGCAGCATGCGCACCGATGCTGAAAAAGATGGTGTGGCGCGTTGGGCCACCAAAAACGATTCGCGCATCACCCGCGTCGGCGCTTTCATTCGCAAGACCCGGATTGATGAGTTGCCGCAGTTGCTTAGCGTGCTGCGCGGTGAAATGAGCATGGTCGGGCCGCGTCCCGAGCGGCCTTCCTTTGTGGCGCAGTTGCGTGAGCAAATCCCGTTTTATGACGTGCGTCACACGGTCAAACCGGGTTTGACCGGCTGGGCTCAGGTTCGTTACGCTTATGGTGCGTCGGTGGACGATGCCCGCAAGAAGCACCAATACGACCTTTATTACGTCAAGAACAACTCCTTGTTTTTGGATCTGTTGGTCTTGCTGGAAACCGTGAGCGTGGTGTTGTTTCGTGAGGGTGCTCACTAAGGGCGGCGGAGCCAAGGTGAAGCACGGGCGTTACGCCCGTGTTTCTTTTCCGAGGCGCTGAAACATCGAATTTACGAAATAGCTTGTCATACTCGGCATGCCTTCAGGTCTTGCACAACGAACGAGAGGATCTTGGATGAAGCTCAGACGAACCCATCAGCAGCGGTGCATGCGTGTTAGCACGCGTGTTGGCCTTGTGCTGATCGCCGCATCCCTGCTGGCGGGCTGTTCGGCGATGCAGTCTTATCCGCCCGCGCCTCAGCGTGCCGCAACCACCGATCATCACTACAAGATCGGGCCCCTCGACACCATCAATGTCGTGGTCTGGGGCAACCCTGATTTGTCCGCCACGGTGCCGGTGCGGCCAGATGGTCGCGTTTCGGTTCCCTTGGTCGAGGACGTACTGGCCGCCGGCAAGAGTCCGGCAGATCTCTCGCGTGAAATCCGCGATTTGCTGGCCCGGGTCATTCGCGATCCGGTCGTGACCGTCATGGTCAATAGTTTTCAAGGGGTCTACGCCGAGCAGATCCGTATCGTCGGTGAGGCTTCCCGGCCGCAGTCGGTGCCCTATCGCCAAGACATGACGCTGCTGGATGTGATGATCCAAGCCGGTGGTTTGACTGACTTTGCCGATGGCAATGGTGCGGTGTTGGTACGCGGTACGGAAGGCGGTAAGTCGTACAGCATTCGCCTCAAGGATCTCCTCAAGCGGGGCGATATCTCGGCCAACGTCGACGTCAAACCGGGTGACATTGTCATCATTCCGCAGAGCTGGTTCTGATCCTGAACGCCCGTTGAGGGGGTTCTTTTTTCTGGTGTCACAGACATGAATGAATTGGCCGGCAAGTTGGCCCTGATAGGTCGAGGTATCTGGCGCAATCGGTGGTTGGCGATTGCTGTGATGTGGGCCTTGGGTCTGATCGGTCTGGGTGTGAGTTGGTTTTTCCCGGAGCGCTTCGAGGCTCAAGCCAAGGTCCACGTCGATACCATGACGGTGCTCAAACCGTTGATGGAGGGCGTGACTTTCCAGCCCGACATCGATCAACAGGTCAAGATGCTGGGCAAGACCTTGGTGTCGCGCCCCAATGTGGAGCGCATCGCCAACGATCCGACCATTGGTCTTCTCGAAGCTGGGCAATCCTCTGCCAATGAAAAGCTGCTGGATTTCTTGATGAAGAACATCAAGGTCGATCAATCCGGCGGTAATAACCTCTACGCCATCACCTTCCGCGACACCGATGCGCAACGCGCGCGCAAAGTCGTGGATGGCTTCGTGCGGCTATTCATGACCTCTGGGATGGATGCCAAGCGGCGTGACTCGGAGGAGGCCACACGGTTCATTGACGAACAGATCAAAGAATACGAAGCCAAGCTTGCGGATGCCGATACCAAGGTGAAGGAGTTCAAGCTGCACAACATGGCTGTGGCCAACGCCAACCAGCAGGACTACTTCAACCGCATCACGGCGATCCGGGATGAAATCAGCAAAACCTCGATCCAGCTCCAATCGGCCGATCACTCCCGTGAAGCGCTGCGACGTGAGTTGGCCAAAGAAAACCCGTATCTTCCTGGCGAAGCGGCATCCTCGTCGTCACTGACGCCCGATCTTGATAGCCGCATCGAGACGCAAAAGCGGCAGCTCGATGATCTGCTGCGCCGCTATACCGAAGCCCACCCCGATGTCTTCGCCACACGGCGAACCATCAAAGAGTTAGAAGCTGAACGCCGACGTGATCTGCTTGTCAAGCTGCAAACACAGACCACAGCGCTGCCGGTGACCACCGCTCCGACCAGTCCGGTTTACCAACGTTTGCGCATCGAGTTGGCCCAAGCCGAGGCCATGGTGGCGTCCTTGCAAGCTCAGATCGGTGCGTATCGGGTGCGCCAGCAGGAGTTCCAAGCGATTGCTGAAAAGATTCCCCAAGCTGAAGCCGAGTTGATGCAGTTGACGCGGGGCTATGAAGTAGTGCGCAAGCAGTATGAACAGCTGGTCAACCGGCGTGAGGCCGCATCGCTCGGGGCCAAGATGGATCGCAGCTCGTCGATGGCCGAGTTCCGGCTCGTCGAGCCGCCCCGGGTGTCACCGATGCCGGTGTTCCCGAGCAAAAAGCACTTGGCAGCGTTGCTGATGCTGGCCTCCATCATCTTAGGTATGGCGGCGGCTTTCACGATGACCTTGGTGCATCCGACGGTGTCGTCCGAGAAAGAGTTGCGAGAACTCTCCAAACGACCCGTTTTGGGCGTGTTAACCGTGTTGCCTGATCCACGTCGCGAGAGTGTGTTGCGTCAAGAGCGCCTGCGGGTGTTGGGTGTGGTGGGGGCCTTCTTGTTCATCCAGTTTGTTTGGATCGGTTGGATGGTGTTCCGCTCCTTCTACGGTATCCACTGATCTTTCACCTGTCTCCCAACGTCGCCATCAAGGACGCATTGCTATGAGCATCATGGACCAAGCTGCCCGGCGGCTCGAAGAACTCAAACGCGCCGGCTTCGATGTCTTTAACGGCGCGGCCCCTCGGCCCGGTATGCCTCCGACGGGGGGCTCGGCGTCAACGACGTCCTCAACGCCGATGTCGATCGAAAACCGTGCGGCCGCTGCGGCAGAGGCCTCGGGGCTCTTTCGGTCGCGTAACGCCGTGCCGGCCGCACCGCCACCAGAAGTGGCCCCACCCCCTTCACGTCGCTCGCGGGAGGTCTTTATTGATCTCAACCGCTTGGAGCGCGAGGGCTATTTGGTGCCGTCACAAGCGCGCTCGCAGTTGGCTGAGGAGATGCGCATCATCAAGCGCCCGCTGTTGGCCAATGCCCGTGGCGAAAGTGCCCAACCGATTGAACGGCCCAACCTGATCTTGGTGGCCAGTGCGATGCCCGGAGAGGGCAAAACCTTCTTCGCCATGAACTTGGCCATGAGCATCGCGATGGAGGTCGATCACTCGGTGTTATTGGTGGACGCCGATGTGCTACGTCCTTCAGCGTTGACACGACTTGGGCTGGAGCAGACCCGAGGGTTGATGGATGTGCTGCACTTCGAATCGCTGGATCTGGGCGACGTGTTGTTGCGGACCAACGTGCCCAAGTTGAGTTTGCTGCCGGCCGGTACGGCCAACGCCAAGTCGAGTGAATTGCTGGGCAGCGCGGCGATGGAATCGTTGCTGGCCGAGCTGGCTGCCAAGTATTCGGACCGCATTGTGGTGTTTGACGCGCCGCCCATCATCCCCACCACCGAAACACGGGTCTTGGCGTCGCGTGTCGGACAGGTGGTGATGGTGGTGGAGGCTGAACACACCACACAGGCCCAGATCAATCAGGCCTATTCGGCCTTGGATCATTGTCCGGTGGTGTTGTCAGTGCTCAATAAATTCCGTGGCAAAGGGGCTGTGACGGGTTATGGCTACTTCTACGGGGCCTGATCCTTGCCGACAAAGCGGCAGGCCGTCGCCCAAGTGCTTTGGGTACCGGATGGCGGTGTTGTGGTTGGGGCTATGCGCTGCTTCTGTCCCCGCTTGGGCTGAAGACAACCCCGATGCGGCCGGTGGTTTACCGCCCCCGCCGCCGCTACCGCGTTCACGCTTTGAGCTGAGTGCCAAGGCCTTGATCACGGCATCGAACAATATTGCCCTGTCTTTGCCGGATCAAGCTCGTGCGGATGTGGTGCAACAGTTCGTCCCCCAAGTGGCCTTTCGCAGCATTGGGGCGGGCTATTTCATTGACAGCAAGTTCAGCGCCAATTTGGTCAACTACACCCGCAACCCCCTGAAAAACACGGCGTTGCCCGAGGGTGGCGTGGATTTCAATCTTCGGCCCCCTGAAATCACTGTTGCGATGGATGGCCGACTCGATGCTGTGACCACGCTGGCCGATCCTTTTGGCTTCATTGGCTTGGGCATCACGCCCACCAACCGCCAGACGATTTACCGCACACGCGTGAGCCCCTATATTGATCGCGCTGTGGGCACGACCCAATGGACGTTGCGCAGCGACAACACCTGGGTTCGGACCCCTCAACCTGTCGGGATTGATGCCAACAATCAAGGGTTTTATACCGACGCCTACGTGCAGCGTGATTTGGTGCGTGTCGAGTCCAAAGAGCCTCCTTTGGGCTGGCGGCTGGATTTCTCGCGGGTGAGCACCACGTATCTTCGACAACCGGACCCATCGATCGGATTTGAGGCGATCCGCTTGGGTTTGCCGATCCCGTTGGCCCAAGAAACAAAGGTCGAGCCTCGCATCGCTCGGGAGTGGACCCGCTTCAATGACCAGCAGCTGAGTGAGCCGGTGCTGGGTTGGATGTTGAACTGGCATCCTGTGCCGCGTAGCTCGGTCGAGGCGAGCATGGACCAGCATTCTTTCGGTAAAACCTGGGATGTGGCCTTCTCTTTTCAGCAACCGCTCTGGGTGTTGTCGGGGACCTTTCGGCGCGGACTCAGCTCTTATGCCTCGCGTCTAAGTACGTACTCAACCGCCAGCAGTGTCGAAGCCATGGCCAATCGCATCTTGCAAGTCAGCATCAAAGACGATCAAGATCGTGCGCAAGCCGTGCGTGAGTTGATGGCGCGGATGGGTTTACCCGACAGCAGCAGCCCCGCTGTGGAAGTTTTTTCATCCCGGGCGCAGTTGCAGCAGAGTAGTAATCTCACCGCAGGCGTGCGCGGCGTACGCAATGGTCTGACTTTGGATGCGTATCAAGTCAAAACTTCGGAAGTCGCTGCCAGCACGGATCCGAACAGCTCCCCCGCGTTTTCGGGGGCATCCGAGCAGTTTGGGGCGACGTTATCGTGGAATCATCGCCTGTCTACGACGGAATTGATGGAGGTCTCGATCATGACAGTCCACATCTTGGGTCAGGGGCTCAATGCGGGTCAGGAAAGTCGCAATAAAACAGCGGAAATTAGCTTGGCTTCGCGTCTTTCGGCTCGTACCGGATTCAGTGTGGGGCTGCGTTATCAGACCCTGAGTACCCAGGCCTTGGCGGGCACAGCCCGTGAGACCGCAGCCTATGTGGGGCTGCAACACCATTTCTGAGCGTCAGCATCATCGTTCTGAGGCATCAATAACAATGTACGAAGCACATTTCGGTTTCAGTGACCCGCCCTTCCAGCTCAACCCCGATCCGAGCTTTTATTTCAACAGCAAGGGCCATGGCAGTGCCTTGGCCTACTTGCGCTATGGGGTGATCCAGCAGGAGGGCTTCATCGTGGTCACCGGCGAGATCGGTGCCGGCAAGACCACCTTGGTCCGCACGCTGCTTGATGAGCTGGACCCGGCCAAGGTGTTGGCTGCGCAGATTGTCTCGACACAACTTGATTCGGGCGATCTGCTCTATGCCGTCATCGCGGCTTTTGGCATCCCGTCCCAAGGCAGCACCAAGGCGCAGCTGATTGGCTCCTTCGAGGCCTTTTTGACCAATGTTGCCATGCAGGGGCGGCGAGCCCTGCTGATCGTGGACGAGGCGCAGAACCTGAGCCTTGCGGCGATCGAAGAGCTGCGCATGCTGTCGAACTTCCAGCTCGGCAACCATGCCTTGCTGCAAAGCTTCTTGGTCGGGCAGCCCGAGCTGCGCAAGCTGATTGAATCGCCCTCGATGGAGCAGTTGCGTCAGCGCATCACCGCTTCATGCCACCTTGGGCCGCTCAGTCCGGATGAGACGCGGGCCTATATCGAGCATCGTTTGCACCATGTTGGGTGGCGTGATCGTCCTGTCTTCATGGATGGGGTCTTCGAGGCCATCTATCGCTGGACCGGAGGCATCCCGCGCCGCATCAACCGCATGTGCAACCGTATCTTGTTGGCGGCGTACATCGAAGGTCAAGACCACATTGATGCTGGCTTGATTGAGCACACCGCCAACGAATTGCGCAATGAAATCGGTGAGACCTCCTTCCATCCCGTAGACCTTCCGGTGGCACCGCCCAAGTCAAGCCTTCGGCCTTCCCCACCACCGCCGCCACCGCCACCGCCTGCACCTGCACCTGCACCTGCACCTGCACCTGCACCTGCACCTGCACCTGCACCTGCACCTGCACCTGCACCTGCACCTGCACCTGCACCTGCACCTGCACCTGCACCTGCGGTTTCGGCCGATCCGCGCAAGGATTGGCGGCCCAAGGTGGATGTGGCTCCCGAGGTTCTCACACAGCTCACGCATGTACAGCACCGGGCACTTCGTCCGGGTCAGCAGGTCTTGATGGCTTTGGCCGACACGTCTTCGGCCATGTTGAATCTGGCGGTCTTGCTACGCACTTGGCGTGATCGGGCCGACGCCCCTTATTTGGTGGTGATCAACCCGAGCGCGCAGCTTGATATCAATCTCTGGGAGCGCCGTCCTATGGAGGACTGGTTGCCGCAGCCCGATGCCGAGATCTTCCTGACGCTGCCCAAGGGGGTGTTTGAGGATTTGTTTGCCCACGTGGCCGAGCATTTAACACCGCTGCTCGATACCTATCAACCGCAGGCGATGTTGTCGCAAGGGGAGAGCGATGCCGTGCTGGCGTGTGCTTTGCTGGTTCACCAGCGGGGTACCAAGCTGGTGCGGCTGGATGGGGGGCGTCGTCAGTGGCCGGCCTTGCGCGAAAACGCTGTGATGATGGACCAGTCCGCCGACTGGCTTTATGCCGATGCGGGCACTCCCGCAGAGGATGTGTTGCGCCACTGTGGCGTGGCCCCCAAGCGGGTTTGTGCGACCGGGGCCTTGAGTGCCGATGTCTGGCAGATCTTGCGCCCCCGCCTCCCCGGTCTGCCGCAAGTGTGGCTTGAGAACCGGGTACCGCTTTGGCTCGGCCCCACGTGGTTGCAGTCCCGCGAGGGCGTGCCCTTTGTGCTGGTGACTTTGGACCTCGACGCCGACAATGAGGTCGCTACCGAGGATTGCGTCAACTCGATGCGTGAATTGGCACAGAGTGTTCGCATCCTTTGGTTGATGAACCGATCCTCCCGTGTTGCGATGACCCGGTGGATGTCCAACCCGCGTCGTCGCCAGTGGACCGATGTGGCCTTGCTGTGGGATGCCTCTTCCGCCCGGGGTTCTTCGTTTGTGGACGACGACGTGGCGGATACGGTTCGGCTCTGGTGTGGTGAACTCCGCTCGGTCGCGGACCAAGTGGCCGTCTTGGCCAGTGCCGCCGCCTTGTTGACGCCGCCGGGCCACCTCTTGGCCGAAATGGCTCGACCCGCAGGCATTCCCACGCTACTACGTTCAGGCCAAGAGTTTTGGCTTGATTCAGCCGTGGACGAAGAGGTGGAGCGCCACGTTTGGGATGACGATGCGGTGGCGCAGCACTTCTTGGGTTGGGGCCGGGAGGCCGCCTTGGCAAACCACGTTCGGTTGGCCCAAGCCGCCCCGGCGGGTGCTGCGGCTGTGATGATCAATCACATCGTGTTGCAGCAGTCCTTGACGACCTGACTGGAAGAGGCCGTGCCTCAGTCCAGCAGGGCTTGGGCAAATTCGAGGGGATCGAAGGTCTGAAGATCTTCCATCTTCTCGCCCACGCCGATGAAGTAGACCGGCACGGCACCCAAGCCTCGGCTCATGCGCTCGCGCACCCACAGGGCGATGGCGGCCACCATGCCGCCTTTGGCGGTGCCGTCGAGTTTGGTGATGATCAATCCCGTGAGTTGAATGGCTTCGTCGAACGCTTTGACTTGGGCCAAGGCGTTTTGGCCGGTGTTGCCGTCCACGACCAAGAGCACTTCGTGCGGTGCGCCGTCCATGGCCCGACCCAGGGTGCGGCGGATCTTGCGTAACTCCTCCATCAGGTGCATCTGCGTGGCCAGCCGTCCGGCGGTGTCGGCGATAACGACATCACAGTGGCGTGCCTGACCCGCTTTGATCGCATCAAAGCAAACGGCCGCCGGATCGCCGCCTTCTTGGCTGACGATTTCAACCTGATTGCGATCCGCCCAAACACTGAGTTGCTCCCGGGCAGCGGCGCGGAAGGTGTCGGCCGCTGCCAGCAAGACCTTGCAGTCTTGTTCAGCCAGATAGCGCGTCAGCTTGCCGATGCTGGTGGTTTTGCCGGCTCCGTTGACACCGGCCACCATCATCACGGTGGGGCTGTGTTTGCCCACCACCAAAGAGCCTTTGAGGGGGGCCAGCAACTCGGCCAGACTCTCGGCCAGCAGGTGCTTGACGGCAGCCGGGTCGGTGGTGCGGGTGTCTTTGACGCGCCGGCGCAAATCGTTCAACAGGAACTCAGTGGCACCGACGCCGGTGTCGGCCAGCAGAAGGGCGGTTTCCAGCTCTTCATACAAAACCTCATCAATGCGGGTGCCGACAAAAACTTGCGCGATGCTTGAGCCGGTTTTTTTCAGACCCGCTTTGAGCCGATGAAGCCAAGAGCTGCGCGGCG
>NZ_JBYSVC010000020.1:0-36104 GCF_057922285.1 Leptothrix toolikensis (SeqCode) | reverse complement strand
GCATGTGGTCGGCAAGATGAAGCGCAGCGTCATCAACCAAGCCCACCAAGCCAGCCAAGCTGCTACCACGGCGGTGGCACCGATCACGTTCTATCGTCAGCGCCCGGTGTCGCCGCGCTCGTGAACGGCTCGTGAACGGCTCGTGAACGCTGCTTGTGAACGAATATCCTGCGTAACCTATGACCACCATCAAACTTAAAAACAAGCCGGTCGCGCGCGACCCCCTGCGCCCGCCCGTGCGGCGCGGCGGCCCCCGTGCTGTGCCCACTTTGGCCGAAGCCCAAGCACGCCGCGCTGAAAGCGCCGACATGCGCGCCGCTGAACGCGGTGAACAACGCGGTGATCAGCGCGGTGATCAGCGCGGCCCTCAACGGGGGGATGCCCGTGGCGGCCCACGCGGCGAACAACGCTTCGACCCACGCGATCCGCGTAGCGCCCCGCGCCGCACCGATGGCAGCCCCGGTCCGCGCTCATCCGGCCCACGCTCAAACCCACACTCAAGCGATACGCGCCACGCCGACCCGCGCAACGCCGATCCCCGCAACGCGCCCCGGCGTGAACCCTACGAGCCGCGCCATCAAGAGCGCCAGATCCGCCCCGCTGGTGGCCCGGATCGTTACCCGGAACGGCCTGATCGGCCCGACCAGCGTCCGACACGCCCCGGGTTCAGTGATCAACGCCCGCGTTTTGATCAACGCGACGGCCCGCGTGATCCGCGCGATGAAGAGCGTCGCTCGCCCCCTCGGCCGCGTCTGGAACCGGCTCGCCCGGTGCAGCCCAACCGCGCCGCGCCGTTGCCCCGCCCGACCCCAGTGCGTATCAGCAGCAACCCCGAGGGTGATCGGCTCTCAAAGCGCTTGGGTGAAATGGGCATCGCCTCACGCCGCGAAGCCGACGACTGGATCGCTGCGGGTTGGGTGCGCGTGAACGGCAAGATGGCGGTGTTGGGTCAACGCGTCGGCCGTGACGCCCACATCGAGGTCGATCCGCATGCCCGCAGCCAGCAAGCGCTGCGCGTCTCGATCGTGATCAACAAGCCCATCGGCTACGTCAGCGGTCAAGCTGAAGACGGCTACGAGCCTGCTTCGGTGCTGATCAAGCCTGAAAACCGCTGGGGCGATGATCCCTCAGGCCTGAAGTTCCACCCCGGACACCTGCGCAGCTTGGCCCCTGCGGGTCGGCTCGACATCGACTCCACCGGCATGCTGGTGCTGACCCAAGACGGGCGCATCGCCAAGCTGTTGATCGGTGAAGACTCGGTGGTCGAGAAGGAGTATCTGGTGCGGGTCGAACACCAACACGAAGGCCCCGTGCCTGAAAGCGCCATCGCCTTGCTCAACCACGGCCTAGAACTGGACGGCGTACCGCTGCTCCCCGCCAAGGTCAGCTGGCAAAACGAGGATCAGTTGCGCGTCGTGCTGCGTGAAGGCCGCAAGCGCCAGATCCGCCGCATGTGCGAAGCCGTCGGCCTCAAAGTGGTCGGCCTACGCCGCGTGCGCATTGGCCGCATCCCCCTGGGCCACCTCCCGGTGGGCCAATGGCGCTATCTCGCGCCTTGGGAACACTTCGCTTGAGTGACTGATCGCTTCATGTGTGGGCCTTGTCTGATCGACGGGCCTGCACACAGCAACCACCACGCAGTGGACCTAGAATTGACTCAGCCCGACGGGAGTCAATCATGCAAGCCACGACCCGCATCACGATTCGCTTGTTTCTTTGCATGGGGTTCATCATACCGATAGATGGCTTTGGCAAAGAACATGACTGGAGCATCGGTTGGTATGGTGGCCAGTATTACGATACCGAGCCAGCAGGTATTATTCGTGGGAATGCAAAGTTTATAAAACAATATCTATTAGCGATACATGCCAGTAGAACTGTTTGGATATCAAATTCGCTGCCTTTGTCTTTGGATATTGATGGCATGATCGGCCATCAATCGGGCGTGGCCAATTTGCATGAGATTGGCATCACTCCTGTCGTTCGGTGGGACGGTTTTCCTTGGAAAGAGAAGCTACCCACCTACCTGCGCCTCGCACCCTTGGGGATTTCGTACACAACATCGGTGAGTCCGCTAGAACGAAGCCCCACGGGCGATGGCAGCCGCACACTGAATCTTCTTTTTATTGAGATTGGATTTTCAATCCCAGCCCTAAGCTCGGAAGATATTTTCGTGCGGCTTCACCACCGTTGCACCATTTATGATCTTTTGAATGATTATGGGGCGAACGGTGAGGATTTTCTCACCTTGGGCTACAGATATAAGTTTTAGTCCAAGGTAACCCAGCTCAACGCGCCTTGGCGCGAATCTCGGGGATGGCTTTCTGAAGGTAGTAAGCCATCGACCAGATGGTCAAGACGCAGGCGATGTAGATCAACCCCGTGCCCCAAGCGCGGGTGTTGATGGCACCGAACAGCACGCCGTCATAGAGCAAAAACGGGATCGCCACCAGTTGCGAGGCGGTCTTGAACTTGCCCAGCACATGCACCGCCACGCTGCGGGCCGCGCCGATTTGCGCCATCCATTCGCGCAGCGCGGAAATCGCAATTTCTCGGCCGATGATGATCAACGCTACCCAGGCGGTGACGCGCCCCATCTCCAGCAGGATCAGCAGCGACGCGCAGACCAGAAATTTGTCGGCCACCGGGTCGAGAAAAGCACCGAAGGACGAGGTTTGGTTGAGCTTGCGGGCCAAATAGCCGTCGAGCCAATCGGTCAGCGCCACGGAAACGAACAGCACGGTGGCCAGCATATTGCGCAGCGCCATGTCGTAGGGCATGGCGTAAATCCCCACGATCAGCGGGATGGCAACGATCCGTGCCCAAGTGAGCAGCGTAGGCAAAGTCAGAAACATGGCGTGATTGTGCCCATGAAAACGTGACACCCCGTGAAATTCGTTACGCATTCCTCAATGCAAGGCTCGGTAGAGGGTTTCGGCAAGCTGCGTGGAGATGCCTTCGACGCTGGCAAGTTCTGCCACACTCGCCCCCGCCACGCCCTTGATGCCGCCAAAACGCTGCAACAAACTCGCCCGCCGTCGCGGGCCGATGCCGGGAATGTCTTCAAGCTTGCTGGAGCCGGTGCGCACCGAGGCACGTTTGGCGCGCATGCCGGTGATGGCAAAACGGTGCGCCTCGTCGCGGATCTGCGCCACCAGCATCAAGGCGGCTGAGTCCGGCGGCAAGCTGATCTTGGGCCGACCATCGGCAAAGACCAGCTCTTCCAGCCCCACCTTACGACCTTCGCCTTTTTCAACGCCGACGATCATGGCCAAGTCGAGCCCAAGCTCCGCAAAGACCTCGCGCGCCACGCCCACTTGGCCGCGTCCGCCGTCGATCAGCACCAGATCAGGCCGGCGCTGAGCGCCGGCGGACGCGGCCAGCTTGGTGTAGCGCCGCGTCAGCACCTGGCGCATGGCGGCGTAGTCGTCGCCGCCGGTGATGCCCTCGATGTTGAAGCGCCGGTATTGCGCCGACTGCATCCGGTGCCCCTCAAAAACCACGCACGAGGCTTGGGTGGCTTCGCCCGCCGTGTGGCTGATGTCAAAGCACTCGATGCGCAACTGCGCCAGATCAGCGCCTTCAACGCCTTCAACGCCTTCAACGCCTTGAGCCATTTGCACATCCAGCACCTCGGCCAGCGCCCGGGTGCGTGCTTGCTGCGAGCCTTCCTCCGCCAACAGGCGCGCCAAAGACAGGGCACACCCTTGGATCGCCAGATCGAGCCAAACGCGCCGCTGCTCGCGCGGCTGATGCACGGCCACCACTTTGCGCCCCGCTTGCGACGACAACGCCAACACCAAGGGCGCGCTGAGCGGCAACGAGGTGATCAGCAACGGCGGCGGTGCGCTGTCGATGTAGTGCTGGGCGATGAACGCTTCAAGCACTTGGGTGTCGATGTCAGCCTCACCCACATCCCCCCTAACATCCACCACCCCGCTGGGGAAATGCGCCCGATCCCCCAAATGACGCCCGCCGCGCACCATGGCCAGATTCACACACGCCCGGCCGCCTTGGACCTTGACGGCCAAGATGTCAGCGTCGCGGCTGTCTCCGGTCATCTCCATGGCTTGGGGCTGCAACACGCCCGACAAGGCAGCGATCTGGTCGCGATAGACCGCCGCTTGCTCAAAAGCCCAGCGATCTGAGGCAGCGTGCATCTGCTGCTGCAATTCGTCGAGCAGCCCTTGGGTGTCGCCCTCCAAAAAACGCGCCGCTCGGCCCACGTCCAAGGCGTAATCCTCAGCGCTGATGCGTTTGGCGCACGGGCCGGAGCAGCGATGAATTTGATAGAGCAAACAGGGCCGGGTGCGGTTGCGAAACACCGCTTCGTCGCAGGTGCGCAGCTTGAACAAGCGCTGCAAGAGCTGGATCGACTCCTTCACCGCCCAGACGCTGGGGTAGGGTCCGAAGTAGCGATGCTGACGCTCCAAGCCGCCCCGGTAGTAAAGCAGCCGGGGGAAGTCGTGGCTCTCCAGCTTCAAGTAGGGGTAGCTCTTGTCGTCGCGAAACAAGATGTTGTAGGGCGGCTGGAGGCGCTTGATGAGGTTGTTTTCCAGCAGCAACGCTTCGGCTTCGGTGCGCACCACGGTGGTTTCGAGCCGAACAATCTTGCTGACCATGTGGCCGATGCGTGTGCCGAGACGCGCGCTGCCGTGATCGCGCTGGAAGTAACTCGACACCCTTCGGCGCAGATTGATCGCCTTGCCGACATACAGGATGCGATCTTCGGCGTCGAAGTAGCGATACACCCCCGGCAACACCGGCAACTGCGCCACGGTGTCGAGCAAGGCTTGCCGAACCGCATCGGTGGCGGGATCAGTGGCGGGATCGGCGGCTGGGGCGTCGGGTCGGTCGGTCATGGGCGTGATTTTGCGGCACGGATAATCCGCCCCATGCTGCACATCCCACAAACTCGAACCGCCAGCGCCCACCGACCGGGCTGGGACATTTTCTGCAAGGTCATCGACAACCACGGCGACTTGGGCGTGTGCTGGCGCTTGGCGCGTGATTTGGCCGAGCGCGGCCACACGGTGCGCCTGTGGTGCGACGACCCGAGCGCCTTGGCGTGGATGGCACCGCACGGCGCACGCGGCGTCACGGTGCTGCCTTGGCGCGACCCGCTGGCGCACGAGATCCCCGCAGAGGTGGTGATTGAAGCCTTCGGCTGCGATCCACCCGCGCCCTTTATGGCTCGCATGGCTGCGATGCACGCCACGGGTGAGTGCGCCCCGGCATGGATCAACTTGGAGTACCTCAGCGCCGAAGACTATGTGGAGCGTTCGCACCGCATCGCCTCACCCCAGTGGCACGGCCCGGGTGAAGGGCTGACCAAGTGGTTCTTTTATCCCGGCTTCACGCCCTACACCGGCGGCTTGCTGCGCGAGCCGCAATTGCTGCTTGAGCGCTCACGCTTTGATCGCAGCGCTTTTCGGTATCGCCTCGGGATTGAGCCCACGCAGACCCCGCCAGCGCGCAGCGAACGCGTCATCACCCTTTTTTGCTACGACAACCCCGCCTTGCCGCAGCTTTTGGACGCCTTGGCCGCTGATCCCCACCACCCAAGCACCCCGCTGACGCACCTGCTCATCACCCCCGGTTATGCCGCACGCCAAGTGCAAACCTGGCTGCGCGACCACGACCCCGGCCCAGCCCTGAGGCTCAACTTTCTGCCCTACTTCAGCCAGCCGGAATTTGATCAACTGCTTTGGGCCAGCGACATGAATCTGGTGCGCGGCGAGGACTCGTTGGTGCGTGCCTTGTGGGCCGGACGGCCGATGCTCTGGCAGCTCTATCCCCAAGAGGACGACGCTCACCACCCCAAGCTGCTGGCTTTTTTGCGGCAGCATCTTGGCCAAGATGTGGGCCAAGATGCTAGCGTGAACGACGCCACGCGGGCGCTCTTTTTGGCTTGGAATGGCATGCAGACCTTGAGCCGCCAAGACTGGCAAGGCCACCTGCATACCCTGTGCAGCCAAGGGCAAGGTGAGGCCAAGATGCGGTTGAAACGACACGCCAAACAGCTTGATCTGGTGGGCGCATTGCTTGATTTCACCGCCTCTTTGAGGCCCTAAAAAACGCACCGTTTAGAATCGCGGGTTTTGCATCTTTCAGGCTAGAGGCCACCGATATGAAAATCGCACAGGAAATCCGCGCCGGCAACGTGATCATGCACGGCAAGGACCCCATGGTCGTGCTCAAGACCGAATACAGCCGTGGTGGCCGCAACTCCGCCACCGTGCGCATGAAGCTCAAGAGCCTGATCGCTAACTTCGGCACCGAAGTCGTCTTCAAGGCCGATGACAAGATGGACCAAGTCATCCTCGACAAGAAGGATTGCACTTACTCCTACTTCGCCGACCCGATGTACATCTGCATGGACGCTGAGTACAACCAGTACGAAGTCGAAACAGAAAACATGGGCGACGCCATCAACTATCTCGAAGATGGCATGGAGCTCGAAGTGGTGTTCTACGACGGCAAGGCCATCTCGGTCGAACTGCCCACCTCCGTGGTGCGTGAGATCACTTGGACCGAACCGGCCGTCAAGGGCGACACTTCAGGCAAAGTCCTGAAGCCCGCCAAGATCGCAACCGGCTTCGAAATCCCGGTGCCGCTGTTCGTCTCCCAAGGCGACAAGATCGAAATCGACACCCGTACCAACGAGTACCGCAAGCGCGTCTGATCCTCGATCAGAGTTCTGCTTCGCCAAGAAAAACGGACACCTCGGTGTCCGTTTTTCTTAGCCCTCGCGAAACGAGACTTCCAGCGGCACCAGCACTTCGTCAGCCCCTTCGATGCCGCAGCGCATGCGGCGCACGGCGTTTTGCACTGGGCGGTAGTACTCGCGCGGGCCCGAGACCGGGGTCACATCGACGATCCGGCTGCCTTGGATGCGGATCTGCACCTTCACCACGCCCACCACGCCCACGCGCTCGAAAACACCCGCCAAGGCTTCACGCAGCACTTGGGCGTAATCCGGACAAGCCACGCTGACGTCACGCCGCAGTGGTGATGCGGGTGCCACAGGTGCAGGAGCTGGCGGCGGGGGAACCACCGGCGGCGGTGCAGGCGGCGGCGTATTCACCACCGCTTGTACGACGGGCTGCACCGTCGGGGGCGGTGTGATGTCAGGCGGCGGCACATAGGCCGGCGGCGGCGGGGTATCGACCGGGGGCGGTGTTTTAGGCGGCGGTGGCACAGGTTTAGGCGGCGGCGGGGGCGGCTCAGCCGGTGCAGGTGTTTCGGTGATGATCGCCACCTCAACCGGCTTGTGGATCACTTCCAGCACTTGGCGGGCCATGCCCGAGGACACCGCCCAAATCGCCAAGCCATGCACACCGATCACTGCGCCCAAGCCCAGCCAACGGCGTCGGCCCCCTTGGGCGGCGGGCGCATCAAAGGTGGAGCGGGTCATCTTTGAATTGTTCACTGCCAATCACACCCAGTTTGACCAAGCCTTTTTCCTGTGCCGAGACCATGACCTGCGCAAAGGTTTCATAGCGACACTGCGGATGGGGTCGCACATGGATCTCAGGCTGGGTGGCTTGCTGGGCCGCTTGGCTCATCTTGGCTTCAAGCTCCGCCCGATTCACCACCGCCACGCCTTGCCACAAGACGACGTTGTTGGCGTCGATCTCGATGCGGATCACCGCCGGCTTAAGGGGCGGTGGCGTGCTCACAGGCACCGGCAGGTTCAGGCTGACGGCATGCAGCTGGATCGGGATCGTGATGATGAGCATCACCAGCAAGACCAACATCACGTCGATCAGCGGCGTGGTGTTGATGTCCATCATCGGTTCTGGCTCGCTGCCGGTACCCGAACCCGGTCCAAGGTTCATCGCCATGGGTCAGCTCCGAGGGGGCGGTTCGAGCACAAAAGAAACTTTGGTGATCCCTGCCCGCTGGCACGCCAGCACAACCCGACCCACCGGCTCATAAGGCGATAAGCGATCACCGCGCACATGAATTTCAGGCTGAGGGCGCAAAGCCGATAGGTGTTTGAGTTTCTCGACCAATTGCACCTTGCTGTCGATGGGCGTATCAAACCAATACACTTGGCCTTGGGCATTCACCGAGATGACGATATTTTCTGGTTTGGATTCACGCACCTCGTGCCGCTCTTTGGGTAAATCCACGGCAATCGAGGTATTGACGACGGGAATCGTGATGAGAAAGATAATCAAGAGCACCAACATCACATCGACCAGCGGCGTGGTGTTGATGGCGGCGATGGGCTCATCGTCCGCCGCAGGTCCGACATGAAAAGCCATGACTAGGTCGCCTCGGTCGAACCCGCTGAGCCTGATGAACCCGATTGCGCCAAAACGACGGCATGCAGATCGGCGCTGAAGGAACGTATCTCGTCAAGCACATCCTTGTTGCGTCGCAACAGCCAGTTGTAGCTCAGCACCGCTGGCACCGCCACCGCTAAGCCGATGGCGGTCATGATGAGCGCCTCACCCACCGGGCCAGCCACTTTGTCGATGGACGCTTGACCTGCCACACCAATAGCGGTCAACGCATGGTAAATACCCCAAACCGTGCCGAAAAGACCCACAAAAGGCGCGGTAGACCCCACCGTGGCCAGAAAGGCCAAACCGTTTTGCAACCGGCTGTTGACGCGATCAAGGGCGCGTTGAATGGAGAGATGAATCCATTCATTCAGGGCGATATGACCCAGCAAACCTTTGTGCTTGCGAGTGGCCTCCAAGGCCGCTTCGGCCATGAATCGATACGGCGAACTCACGTCGAGGTTTTCGGCACCCTCGTGGATGGTGGCGGCCACCCAGAATTTCTCGGCAGCGGCCCGACCTTGCTTGAGCATGCGGGACTGGTCCAAGGCTTTAAGGACCAAGAGATACCAAGTCCCCATCGACATCACCACCAAGATAAGCAAAACAGAGCGGGTGATCCAGTCAGAACCCAGCCACAACGCTGCCATGCCATAGGGATTCTCAGTCAAGATGACTCTCCAATATCCGCAGTTGTATGAAGGCTGCCATTATGTGGGCTTAGAAATAAAAAAAGGACTTGGTTAAAAAACCAAGTCCTTTTTTGTTGGTGGGCCCTGAGTGACTCGAACACTCGACCAACGGATTAAGAGTCCGCTGCTCTACCAACTGAGCTAAGAGCCCTTCTAATTCGTAAGCGCCAGATTGTAATAAACAATGCAGTTGCTGTCAAATCTTTTTGGTGGGTTGTGCGGGACTCGAACCCACGACCAACGGATTAAAAGTCCGCTGCTCTACCGACTGAGCTAACAACCCCCACATCAGATAGAGCCTGCGATTGTAGCGTATTTTTTTAGGATTGCAACCTTATCTGCTGCAAAAGCTCACCCGCAGCCACCATGCCAAAAGTAGCGGTCACCATGACGCTTGATCCGTAGCCGTGACAGCCCAAGGTGCCATCCCCTTCACACAAGCCTTGAGCCGGCAAAACCTGTTCGGCCGAATAGACGCAGCGCACCCCCATGCTCCCCTGACGTGGCCAACCGTCGCGGCGCAGTTGCTGACGCAGTCCGGCCAACAAGGGGTCATGCGTCACCTCGGCCAGGTCAGCGACACGCACTTTCTCGGCATGCGATTTGCCACCGGCGGCTCCCACCGTGATCAAACGCTGCTTGGTCTGCATGGCCCACGTCATCAAAGCCCGCTTGGCTTTGGTCTGATCGCAGGCATCCAGCACAGCATCGACCGGCTCGGGCAGCAAAGCGGGCCAGTTTTCAGGCGTTACAAAATCTTCAACGGTATGAACGCGGCATCCAGGGTGGATATCAAGGAGTCGATCACGCAGCACCGTCACCTTGGCCGCACCCAGGGTGCTGCCCAAAGCTTGAATCTGCCGATTGACGTTCGACTCGGAAACATGGTCCAGATCAATCAGTGTGAGTTCGGCCACGCCACAGCGCGCTAAAGCCTCGGCGGCCCATGAGCCCACGCCGCCGACACCGATCACCGCCACCCGCGCAGCGCGCACACGTTGATAGCCTTCTTCGCCCCAGAGTCGGCGCAAGCCCCCAAAGCGGCGCTCCAGATCGGGAGCCTCCGCATCCCATGCATCATTCGTCGTCATAGATCGTCATGCCCCTACGGCCATCTCTTGCTCAAGCCGCCATGTGGTGTAGCGCAAGGCAGCCACCGCCCCAGCCATGATGGCCACCACGGCGACCAAGCTGGTGAGGCTCAAGGTTGAAAGCCCCGAAAGCCCCTGCCCGATGGTGCAACCCATGGCCGTCACACCGCCGATACCCATCATCACCGCACCCAATAAATGACGCCGCAGATCATCCAGATCACGAAAGCCATCCCACATGAATCGACGCGTTTGCCAAGCCACTCCGGCCGAACCCATCACCACGCCCAGCGCTGCGACCATCCCCAGATTCACATGACGGCTGCTGTCGCTGAAAAAGACCAGCCATTCAAGCGTTGAAGCGGCCGATGAGACAAACGACAAAGATTCCATGCGGTGGGTAGCGGTGCCCAGAAAGTCTTCCAGCAAGGTCTCTGGGTGCTCAGCCAGATGCCCCCACACCCCTGAGACGTACCACACCGCCACGATCACGCTGCCCGTGACGAGGCCGCCCAGCAAAGCCTCAGCAGTACGTCCCTCTGCATGGGCCATGGCCCACGCGATCAGTCCCCCACCGAACAACACACCCAGCGCACCCGCAAGCCAGCGCACTGCATCAGTGGTTACGTTGGTTTTTAGGGCGTAAGCCAACAGATGAGGCAGATCCTGCGAGACGGGTAGCTTCCAAGCCCAAGCATCCACCGTGGCAACGCGCAACACCGCCGTGACGCCCCGCAGCGTGGCCCATGCAGACAAACCCATCACCAGCAGCACAACCAGTGCTTTCAGGCTGCCACCCCCTAAGCGAATCAAGGTTTTACTGGCGCAACCTGAAGCCAACACCATGCCAAAACCAAACAAAGCCCCACCCACCAAGGCCGATGCCCATTGCCAGACCGAGCCGGCATAGATGGATTGATCGGCCCGCACCCAGCCCAAGGCCACGAAAGTGTTGAAGCCCAGCATCGCTACGCCAGCGGCCAAGGCCCACATGCGCATGCGACTCCAGTCGCCCATGTTGACGATGTCCGCCACCGCACCCATGGTGCAGAAATGCGTCCGCTGCCCCACTGCACCCAGCAGCACGGAGAGCAAAAAAACAGCGCCAAGAACCTGCTGCGTCAGTGCTTGCACGGTCGTTACCCCTTGCCCTTACCCATCACTTCAGGGTACTCAGGCGTTCTTTGGCGGTTTGCGCGGCCTCAGACTTGGGATACACCCGAATCAATTCTTCGAGAGTGAGCTTGGCTGTTTTGCGATCCTTCAACTCAGCTTGGCACGTGGCCGTTTGCAGCAAAGCTTCTGGTGCGCGCGGATGCTGGGGCAAAGTGCTGATCAACACACGGTACGCGGCGATAGCGTCCCTTAAATCACGCTTGCCATAGAACGCGTTGCCCAGCCAATACTGCGCATCCCCCGCATAAGCACTGCCGGGGAAGCGCCGTTGAAATGACTGCAACTGCTGCGCGGCGGCACCGAAGTCCGAGCGCAGCGTGGTCATGGCATCTTCGTAGGCCTTGCGCTCTTCAGGGGCAACCACCATGTCGCGGCCATCCAATGAGACTTTTTGCGGTTCAACCTGCCGCAAGCGACCATCCAAACTGACTTGCAAATCTGCAATGCGGCGTTGCACCTCAGCCAGATCGCGCACCGTGGTTTGGTGGGCTTGGCCACTGATTTCGCCTTGACCACGCAATTTGGCGACATCGCTGCGCAACTGCTCAATTTGGCTGTTTAGATCCAGCAAACTGCGCCGCAACTGGGCATTTTGATCAGTCTGTTGGGCGCTTTGTTCGGTCAGTTTGGCGGCGAGTTGCTCATACCGACTGAGGTTTTGCGTTTGGTTTTGCTCAGACTGCACGCGCAAATCATTGATAGCTTTGCGCGCTTCCTCATCATCAAACACGCCCGCATGGGCACCTGTGAACGAGAGGCAGCCCAGCGCCAAGACCCATGAAGCGGTGATCGAGGGGGAAAGAGAAAAAGAGGCCATGGTGTTCATTGATCCTTCAATTCAGCACGACGATTCTTGGCCCACGACGCTTCGTCATGGCCGGTGATGGCAGGGCGCTCCTTGCCTGAGCTGACCCCTTCAATCTGTTCGGGGGCCACATTGAGCAGATGCAGCGCGCGCACCACCGCATCAGCGCGGCGCTGGCCCAAGGCTAGGTTGAATTCACGCCCGCCGCGCTCGTCGGTATGACCTTCCACCAACATACGACGACGCGGATCCGCTTTGAGATAGCGCGCTTGGATCTCGACCACGCTGCGGCCCTCGTTGTTGAGTAAATCGCTGTTGAAATCGAAATAAATGATCCGGTTGCGCTGGGCGGTCTGCGCCGCACCCGAGGGATCGCCCACCTGTACCCGTGCCACCGAACTGAGATCCGAGACCCCATTGGTTTGCACACCCAAGCCGGAGCCCGTGGTGCTGAGACCCAGGCCATTCGAAAAGGCCCCGTTTGGGCCTGATCCTGGCGCTAAGGAGGCGCGCCGATCCTCCACCGCTGCCGGTGGTTCGAGCCGAGTATTGGTGGCACAAGCACTTAACCAAAGGGCCCCGCAGCACATCGCTACCGAGCCGACCAAACGCAGGATGTTCATGTGTTTTGCTTTCAACGCACCGTCAAGGGGCCCCAAACCGGCTCACGCACATCAGCTTGGGCCGCACCGCCGAGGCGCGATTTGATGCGGCCATCCAGCGAGGTGGTCATCAGCACCTCACGGCCTTGGACGCGGGTGGAGTACATGATCATGCGGCTGTTCGGGGCAAAGCTGGGGCTTTCGTCATCGACCGTCTCACTCAACGCCGTGATCACGCCGGTATTGAGATCCAGCAACGTCAATCGGAACACATTGCCTTGGCGGTTGATGTAGCTCAGATAGCGGCCGTCCGGGCTCGGGTCCGGGCTGATGTTGTAGGCCCCTTGGAAGGTCACGCGCTCAGTGTTGCCGTCTGCCACCGTGAGGCGGTAGATCTGTGGGCTACCGCCCCGGTCGCTGACAAAGTAGACCGTCTTGCCATCGGGTGCCCAGACCGATTCGGTGTCGATGGCCCCCGACTGCGTGATGCGCCGCACTTCACCGCCGCTGCGGTTGATCAGATAGAGCTGCGAGACGCCATCGCGCGACAAAGTCACGGTCAGCCGAGTGCCATCGGGTGACCAAGCGGGCGCACTGTTCGAGCCCCGGTAATTGGCCATCTGACGCCGCTTGCCGGTGGCGACATCTTGAATAAAAACCACCGCTTTGCGTGACTCAAACGAGACATACGCCAGCTCTCGTCCATCAGGCGACCAAGCGGGCGAGATGATGGGCTCGGTGCTCGATACCGAAATATGGGCCGATTCACCATCGGCATCGGCGACCCACAAGGCGAACTGCGCTCCTTGTTTGGTGACATAGGAGATGCGGGTCGAAAACACCCCTTGCTCGCCCGTCAAACGCTTGTAGATGTCATCGGCAATGCGGTGTGCGGCTTGGCGCAAATCATCCTTGACCACCGCCATCGACTGGGCCGACAACTCGGTGCCCCGCACCACGTCCCAGAGCCGATAGCGCACATCAAACCGACCATCGGCCAGCTTGGTGACGGAACCGCCCAACAGCGCATCGGTGGCTCGGGTACGCCACTCAGCCATCGCCGGTCGGGTGGCGTCGTCCAGCGTCACGCTGCCGGTATCCATCAACTTGAACAGCCCACAGCGTTCCAAATCGGCACGGATGATGGCGGTCAAGGCCGTGGGCAAGCGGTCCTCGTTGCGAAAAGCAGGCAGAGCAATCGGGATCTGGGTTTCACCCACTCCAGAAATTTCGACGCGAAACTCTTCAGCCTGTGCCGCTTGCGGCGTCATCAGACCCGCCCAGCTGACGCCCAAACCCACCCCGGAGGTCAGGCTTTGGCGAAGGAAGCGCCGGCGAGGTAACGCCGGGGGCGAACAAAGCAACTTGGAAGATTCAAAGGTCATGGCGGGTTACGAAAGCACGAAGGGTGGCATCGCAAGGCTCGGATTGTAGGCAGCTGGCACAGAACGCTGAAAGAAAGGGCCGCGATAATGCCCGCTTCGTCTCACTCATGCCTCACGTCTGCCGCCCATGAATCGTCCGCCCTTACGTCGCATCGGTCTGAGCTTTGGTCAGTTGCGGACTTTCCATGACGGCTTGGGCGAAGTGTCGCAGCAGCTCGGCCAGCGTTTGGCCGAACGATCCACTCAGTTGCGTGAAGAACACGGGCTGGAGCTGTGCTTTCACCTGCCCGAGCGGCTGCACGGCCATTTTGGGCCTCAAGTGCGTTATCTCGGCACCTCGAACTGGCAACGCTGGCTGCATCTGCGCAGTGAGCGCTTTGATCTGTGGCATTCGCTGCACCAGTTCAACCCCTTTCGCGCCCCAACCTCGGCCAAGGCGGTCTTGCAAGGTGTGATGGATCTGAACTTTCTCTACTTCCGCTCCGGCGACAAGATCCAGAAGTACCTGCGGCGCATCGATACCCAAGTCCAGCGCAGCGACGCGGTGGTGACCATCAGCCATTTCGTCAAAGGCGACATCGAAACCCACTTGGCCACCCAAAGGCCGGTGCATGTCATCCACTTGGCTTCGCGCGATTTCAGTCAGCAACCGCAGACCCCCCTGCCCGGTCTACCCGGCTTGGCACCTGGTGGCTTCTTTTTCCACATCAGCCGCATGGCACCGTCGAAGAATCTGATCACCTTGATCGACATGATGGCGCTCTGGCCCGAAAAAACCTTGGTGCTGGCGGGCGGCGACAGCGCCGACGGACGCGCCTTGCAAGCGCAGGTCCAAGCCCGGGGTCTGCACAACGTGCAGTTCTATTTCGACATCAACGAAGGCCAAAAGGCGTGGCTTTACGCCCACTGCGCCGCCTTCATGTTCCCCTCGCTCACCGAAGGCTTTGGCTTACCCGCGCTGGAAGCGATGTACTTCGGCCGGCCGGTGTTTTTGTCCAACCTGACCAGCCTGCCCGAGATCGGCGGCGAAGAAGCCTTCTACTGGCACGACTTCGAACCCGCGAGCATGAAGCGCTGTGTCGAGCAAGGTCTTGCCCACTTCGATGCTCAGGCGGGGGTGCGGGTCCGGGCGCGAGCACTGAGTTTCTCGTGGGATCGCTGCACCGACGAATACCTCGCGCTTTATCAGCAGCTCATTGAGCAACCCATTCAGCAACCCATGCCCCAAGCCTGATGCAAGAACGCGTTCTGATCACCGGCATCCTCGGCCAAGACGGCGCTTATCTGGCCCGGCATCTGTTGGATCTTGGCCATGACGTGATCGGCCTGGGCCGCCAGTTTGACGATCCGGCGCGGCTGTGGCGTTTGCGTTATCTCGGCGTCCACGATCAGGTGCGTTTGGTCGAGCTGGACTTGGACACAGGGGGCGACGATGTGCCCACGCGCATCGCCGCTTTGCGCCCGGACCGAATCATTCATCTGGCGGCGCAAAGCTCGGTGGCGCGCTCCTTTGCTGAGCCTTTGCTCACCGCTGAGTCCGCCGGCATGGGCGCGGTGCGGATCTTTGAAGCAGCTCGTCAACTTGGCGGTGTGCCGGTGGTGCAGCCCTCCTCGGCCGAGATCCTTGATTTGCAGGGCCAAACCCACATTGATGCGCACACCCCCATCGGTGCCCAAAGCCCCTACGGTGCGGCCAAAGCGTTTGCCCATCTGATGGCGCGGGTTTATCGCCAAAGCATGGCCACACCCATCAGCACCGCGATCCTCTTCAACCACGAAAGCCCGCTGCGTGGCGACGCCTTTGTGACCCGCAAGATCGTGCGTGAGTTGGTGCGGATACGGCGCGAGGTCGATGCGGGCGTCACCCAACCCGCCCCACTGCGCTTGGGCAAGCTCGACGCACTGCGCGACTGGTCGCATGCGCGTGACATCGTTCAAGGCCTATGGCGCATCGCCCAGCGCCCCCAAGCTGGGGACTATGTTTTGGCCAGCGGGCAGCTGCACAGCGTGCGCGACTTTGTCAGCCTCACCGCCACCCATTTGGGGCTGGATATGGTCTGGGAGGGCCAAGGGCTGGATGAGGTGGGACGCTGCCCACGCAACGGCCATGTGTGGGTCAGCGTGGACCCCGCCTTTTACCGCCCCACCGATCCGGATCAAATGCCGGTCGATCTTCAAAGCACAATTGAGGCTTTGCATTGGCAGCCGACCCCCTCGCTGGCCCCCTTGATTGCCGAGATGTGCGACTTTGAATTGACGATGAACGGAAGAACCGCCCCATGAAAAAAGCCCTGATCACCGGCGTGACCGGCCAAGACGGTGCCTACCTTGCCCGTCTGCTGCTCGACAAGGGCTACGAAGTGCACGGCGTGCGTCGGCGGGTGTCGATCTTCAACACGCAGCGCATCGACGCCATCTATGACGATCCGCATGTCAGCGACGGCCGCTTCGTACTGCACTACGGCGATCTGACCGATTCGACCAACTTGGTGCGCTTGGTGCAGCAGATTCGCCCGGACGAGATCTACAACTTGGCCGCCCAAAGCCATGTGGCGGTGAGCTTTGAAGAGCCCGAGTACACCGCCAACGCCGACGGCCTGGGCGCGCTGCGCTTGCTTGAAGCCATCCGCATCGCTGGGCTGGAAAAAACCTGCCGCTTCTACCAAGCCTCGACCTCTGAGCTCTACGGCTTGGTGCAAGAAGTGCCGCAGAAGGAAAGCACGCCCTTCTACCCGCGCAGCCCCTACGCGGTGGCCAAGCTCTACGCCTACTGGATCACGGTCAATTACCGCGAGGCCTACGGCATGTACGCCTGCAACGGCATCCTCTTCAACCACGAAAGCCCGCTGCGCGGCGAGACCTTCGTCACCCGCAAGATCACCCGTGCCTTGGCGCGCATCGCCATCGGCCGCCAGCCTTGCCTGTACTTGGGCAACATGGACGCGCTGCGCGACTGGGGCCACGCCAAGGACTACGTCGAAATGCAGTGGCTGATGCTCCAGCAAGAGCAAGCCGAGGACTTTGTGATCGCCACCGGCGAGCAGCACAGCGTGCGCGAGTTTGTGCAAAAAGCGGCTCAGCGCATGGGCCTTCAAATCCGCTTTGAAGGCCAAGGCGTGGAGGAGATCGGCTTGATCGAAGCGGTGCTGGACCCGGCTTTGGCTTGCAAAGTCGGCGACACCGTGGTGCGGATTGATCCGCGCTATTTCCGCCCCGCTGAGGTCGAAACGCTGCTCGGCGACCCGACCAAAGCACACGCCAAGCTTGGTTGGAAGCCACGCACGACCTTTGATGAGCTGGTGCAAGAAATGGCCGACGCCGACTTGCAAGAAGCCCGCCGCGAGGCCCGCGCCGATCTGCCGGCCAACCATGGCAACCATGGCTGAGTCGCGCCTCGCTCTGCCGCAGGTCACGATCTGCGCGGTCGATACCCGCACCCCCGGTGCGGCGCTAGCCGGCATGCAGCGCTCGATGGCGCGCATCGACTTCGGCGACGCGATTTTGTTCACCGCACCCGACCGGCTGGGTGATGTCCACGATCCGCGCGTGCGCGTGCTGCCCGCACCCGGTGTGGATTCGGTCGCGACCTACTCAGCGTTCATGTTGCAGGGCTTGGCCCCCCATGTGGTGACCAGCCATGTGCTCATCACCCAATGGGACGGCTTCGTCATCCACCCCGAAGCTTGGGAGCCGGCCTTTCTCGACACCGACTACCTCGGCGCGCCGTGGATCTGGTGCGACCGGGACATCGCCGTGGGCAACGGCGGCTTTTCGCTTCGCTCCAAGCGCTTGCTCGACGCCCTGCTCGACCCGGCGTTCGTGCCCAGCAATCCCGAAGATCTGGCGATTTGCCATCGCAACCGCGATCTCTTGGTACAGCGCCACGGCATTCGCTTCGGCGACTTTGCCTTGGGCGAACGCTTTTCCTACGAGCCGCGCCGACCCAGCCAGCCGACCTTTGGCGTCCACGGCTTCTTCAACTTCGGTGACTTCATGGACGACGCCGAGTTGGCCGTGTTTGTGCGCGATCTGCCCGACGCCATGATGCGCGGCGTCGATGCACGCAACTTGGCGCGCAACCTGCTGCGTCTGAAGCGGCCCCATGTTGCCGGCCAGATCGTTGGCCGTCGTTGGGCCTTGGGCATGCGCGACTGGAAAACCCTCCGGCTCGCCACCCACTGGGGTTGGACCCGTCTGACCCGCGCTTTTTCGCTCTGACCCTCTGCCCACCTCTTGACACTCCTTTGACACCCCTGAACCCATGATTCTGATCACAGGCGCGGCCGGCTTTATCGGCGGAAACTTCATCCATCATTGGTTCGACAAAAGCACCGAGCCGGTGCTGGTACTGGACAAACTCACCTACGCTGGCAACCCGCAAACCATCGCTGAGCACCTCGACGCCGGTCGTTGCACCTTGGTGCAGGGCGATATCGCCGACCGCGCTTTGGTCGCCCAACTGCTGGCTGAGCATCAACCGCGCGCAGTGTTGCACTTCGCTGCCGAAAGCCACGTCGATCGCAGCATCCACGGCCCCGGCGAATTCATTCAGACCAACATGGTCGGCACGTTTGAGCTGCTCGAAGCGGTGCGCGCTTACTGGGGTGCGATGGCTACCGAGGCCAAAGCGGCCTTCCGTTTCCTGCACGTTTCGACCGATGAGGTCTACGGCTCGCTCTCCGAGACCGACCCTGCCTTCTCCGAGACCACCGCTTACGCGCCCAACAGCCCGTACTCGGCCAGCAAAGCGGGCTCGGATCACTTGGTGCGCGCCTATCACCACACCTACGGCCTGCCGACGCTGACGACCAATTGCAGCAACAACTACGGGCCGTACCACTTCCCGGAAAAACTCATCCCGCTGATGATCTTGAACGCCTTGGACGGCAAGCAGCTGCCGGTCTACGGTGACGGGCTCAACATCCGCGACTGGCTGTATGTGCGGGATCACTGCGAGGCGATCCAACAGGTCTTGGCCAAGGGCCGCGTCGGCGAAACCTACAACGTCGGCGGCAAGAACGAAGTGCGCAACATCGACGTGGTGACCACCATCTGCCGCAAGCTCGATGAGCTGCGCCCCAAGGCCGATGGCAGCCGCTATGAAGCGCAGATCACCTATGTGGCGGACCGTCCCGGCCACGACCGGCGCTACGCCATCGACCCCAGCAAGGTCGAGCGCGAGATCGGCTGGCAACCGGCCGAGACTTTCGAGTCGGGCATCGACAAGACCGTGCGCTGGTACCTAGACAACACCGTCTGGACCGACGCCGTGCGCACCGGGGCTTATCGCGACTGGGTGGCGCAAAACTACGCGGCCCGTTGAGCGCGTTGAGTCGTTCAAGGCAAGAAAGAAGGAACCTTCCATGAAAATTCTTCTGCTCGGTAAAGGCGGCCAAGTGGGCTGGGAGTTGCAGCGTGCGTTGGCCCCTCTGGGCCATGTCATCGGCTTGGACCAAGACGGCAGCGTTCAGCATCCCGGCTTGTGCGGCGACTTTGCGCATCCCAGTGCCTTGGCTGAAACCGTGCGCTTGCTGCGCCCGGACGTGATCGTCAACGCCGCAGCCCACACCGCTGTGGACAAAGCCGAGAGCGAACCTGATTTGGCCCGGCGCATCAATGCCACCGCCCCCGGCGTGCTGGCCCGCGAAGCGGCAGCACTTGGCGCTTGGCTGGTTCACTACAGCACCGATTACGTCTTCGACGGCGCGGGCGATCAAGCCCGGCTGGAAAGCGACCCCACCGGCCCCTTGAATGTTTACGGCCAAACCAAGCTCGAAGGTGAACAGCTCATCCAAGCCAGCGGCTGCAAACACCTGATCCTGCGCACCAGCTGGGTTTACGGTACACGCGGGGCCAACTTCGCCAAGACCATGCTGCGGCTGGCGGCTGAGCGCAACAAGTTGAGCGTCATCGACGATCAAATCGGCGCGCCCACCGGGGCCGATCTGCTGGCCGATGTCACTGCCCACGCCTTGCGCAGCGCCCAAAACCGCCCCGAGGTCTCAGGTCTGTACCACGTGGTCGCTGGCGGTGAAACCAGCTGGCACGGTTACGCCCGCCACGTCATCGCTTGGGCCCAAACCCACGGCCACGCGCTGCAAGCCGTGCCCGAAGCCGTCCTGCCCATCCCCACCAGCGCCTACCCAACGCCGGCCAAGCGCCCGCTCAATTCGCGCCTCTCCACCCAGCGCCTGCAAAGCACCTTCAACCTCACCCTGCCCCCATGGCAGCCCGGCGTGGAGCGGATGCTGGCGGAAGTGCTGGGCTGAACGCGGCACAAAGAGATCGATGGGATGCGTTTGAGCGAACACGAACGAGGCTCGATTGAAGCGGCCAGCCGAGCTGTCTTTCCATCGGGAACACGCGTGCTGCTGTTCGGCTCACGCACCGATGATTCGCGTCGAGGTGGCGACATCGACTTGTTGGTGGCCTTGCCGAAGGCGATGAGCCCCGAGGATTGGCAAACATATCGCGCCCGTTTCATGGTTGATCTGTATCGCCGTATGGAAGAGCAGAAAATTGACGTCATCATGGATGCGCCCGACCTAGCGTCCCCCTCGCCTGTCATCGGTTTTGCCTATCGCGATGGCATCGAACTGACCCATGTATGACCAAGCCGACTTCTCCAGATCGCTTACCCGACCGCCTACCCACCGCCCTCTGGGAAGCGGATCGCCACACACTGGCGCTATCGGCAGCAGTTCACGATTGGCTGGCTGCCGATGTTGTCAGTTTGGAACAAATCGAACAGGACTCAGCCCTGATGCGTTTGGCGGATCAGTTGGTCTTTCGCTTTACCAAATTGCAAGATGCGATGGGCGAGCGCCTGATGCCCGCTACCTTGGCTCATCTTGCGGAACCCTACGAAGACCGGCCCATGCGGGACCGACTCAACCGACTCGAAAAGCTGGGGTACCTGGATTTAAGGGACTGGCTCCATTGGCGCGATTTGCGCAATCAGCTCGCCCATGAATATCCCAATCAAGCCGAGCAGCGCTTGCAAACGCTCCAAGCCACCGTCACGGCAGCGACTCATCTGATGGCGACTTATCGCGCCTGGCAGCAAAAGCTCAAGAAAGATACTTCCATATGACCACCCAGCCCAGCCGCAAAGGCATCATCCTCGCCGGGGGTTCCGGCACCCGGTTGCATCCGGCGACCTTGGCGATCAGCAAGCAGTTGCTGCCGGTCTACGACAAGCCGATGGTGTACTACCCGCTCAGCACCTTGATGCTGGCTGGGATTCGCGACATCTTGGTGATTTCGACCCCGCAAGACACGCCGCGTTTTGAGGCTTTGCTGGGCGACGGCAGCCGCTGGGGCTTGAACTTGAACTACTGCGTGCAGCCCAGCCCAGATGGTCTGGCGCAGGCATTCATCTTGGGGCGGGATTTCGTTGGCGGCTCACCCAGTGCCTTGGTGTTGGGGGACAACATCTACCACGGTCATGACCTGCCCCGTTTGCTGCATAACGCCACGCAACGCACCAGCGGTGCCAGCGTCTTTGCCTATCACGTCACCGACCCAGAACGCTACGGCGTGGTCGATTTCGACGCTGACAAGCGCGCGCTCAGCATCGAGGAAAAGCCCAAGGCACCGAAGAGCAACTACGCCGTCACCGGGCTGTATTTCTATGACGAGCAGGTGTGCGACATCGCTGCATCCATCAAGCCAAGTCCGCGTGGCGAGCTAGAGATCACCGAGGTCAACGCCACCTACTTGCGGCAAAACCAGCTCAACGTCGAGATCATGGGCCGGGGCTACGCCTGGCTCGATACCGGCACGCACGACAGCTTGCTTGAAGCGGGTCAGTTCATCGCCACGCTTGAAAAACGCCAAGGTCTGAAGGTGGCCTGCTTGGAAGAAATCGCTTTCCGCCAAGGCTGGATCGACGCTGAACAGCTGGAACGCTTGGCACAGCCGCTGCTCAAAAATGGCTACGGTCAGTACCTGATGAAGGTGCTGCACGACACCATTTACTAAAGCCTCCAAAGACCGACAAAGACCCACCAAGATCATGCTGAAAGTCATCCCCACCGATCACCCCGACGTCTTGATTTTTGAGCCGCGCGTGTTTGGCGACGCCCGAGGCCATTTCTTCGAGAGCTGGAACCAACGCAGCTTCAACCAAGCCGTGGGCCACGAGGTGACCTTTGTGCAGGACAACCAATCGCGCTCACAACGCGGTGTACTGCGCGGCCTGCACTTTCAGCGCGCGCCCCATGCCCAAGGCAAGCTGGTGCGCGTCACATCGGGCGCCGTGTTTGACGTCGCGGTCGATATCCGCCCCGAGAGCCCCCACTTTGGCCGCTGGGTCGGGGTTGAACTCAGCGCCGACAACCACCGCCAACTCTGGATTCCCCCCGGCTTCGCCCACGGTTTTTTAACCCTGAGCGACAGCGCCGAATTCCTCTACAAGACCACCGATTACTACGCGCCCAAGTCCGAAGGCTCAGTGCGCTGGAACGACCCAGCCATCGGCATTGAGTGGCCCAACGTGGGTATGCCACCGCTGCTGGCAGCCAAAGACGCTGATGCGGCTTTGCTGAAGGACATCCATCTCACTTCGGCTTGATCTGCTCCCGCTCCCAAGCCTGAAGCATTTCAGCGGGAAGTGCAGCCCGCACGGCCGGGTTGTGCTGACCTTCAGCCAGCACGCTCACCTTCAAATACGGAAAACCGCGCTCCATCAAGCTGGCCCAGCGGTAGTAAATGCTGTTGGCCTTGTAGAGATTGTGCGGATCGGCCTCAAACAAGGCCTCACAGCGCAAGCCTTGGGCTTTCATCGCCAAGGTGAAATGGGTTTCGTAGACATCAATGACCAGATCCTTGTTGGGCAGGTTCTGGATGGAGGCCATGGCCTGCGTAAAAAGGCCGCGCTGCAACGCTTCGCGCTGAAAGACCAAGAAAAAGCTCTGCAAATGCCAGCGCGGTGCCCAGTTCTCGGTCAGGCCAATCACATCGCTCTTTGAAGCCCGCACCCGATCCACCAAAGCTTTGAACGCCGGCTGCGACACCGGCCCGATGATGCTGTCATTGGCCAGCACCACCCGGTCCAGCTCAACGGTGCCGAGCTTGAAGTGATCCACGGCATGCGCCCAAGCGGCGAAATCAAGCCCGATGTTCTCGCGCACACCGATGGCTTCACAAGCTGCCACCAACGCCGGATCAAAAGTGAATGTCTCCGCCGCATGGGGGCTGTTCAAGATCAGAATGACCTCGAAACCTTCCTGACGAAAAGCTTGGATGTGATGCAACACATGCGCTTTGACCGTGGGTTGCGGTGCATAGCTGACAAACAGGCACAGATCGCGACCAGCACCTGTTGATCCGCCGCCCACATTCGCCGCACGCTGATGCACCACTGTGAAACCGGCATCGGTCGCCATCGACGGCTTAGCCATAAATGCCAAGAGTGCTTGCTCATAGCGTTGTGCCATCACAGCATATTCACGCCGACGCACATAAGGTAGCCGCTGTTTGATGTGCCAAAGAAAGGAGCGCAGTTTAAAATAAAGCCGCGTCGATTCAAAATGACTTGTATTTTTAGAATTCATCAAAAACTCAATGGGTCAATTTCTTTTTAAAATCTTCAAAAGAGAATCGTGTTTTAATAGATCGATGGAATGATTCATCGTTCAAAGTACAGTTTTTATTGTAGAACGGGTCATTATGAAGAAGACTTGAATATGTATTTCTCATGAAATCCCATTCTCGAAGAAAGCGAGCTTTTTTATCAGGATTGTCATCCAAACCACGGGTAGCCGATTCATGATGGTACAGTTTTGCAAAAGGCGTCCATACATTAATATAACCAGCTTGATGGAGGCGCAGGCAAAAATCAACGTCATTAAAAGCGACTTTTAAATCAATCTCGTTTAAACCTTGAACTTCTTCGTAAATTGATCGACGCACCAACAAGCATGCAGCAGTCACTACCAACAAGTTATGGGTTAAAACGGCACGCCCTTGATAGCCCGCCTGATCGGATTCAAGGTATCTATGAATATGACCAGCAACACCTCCAAGGCCAGCAATAACACCCGCATGTTGGACTCGACCATCAGGATATAGAAGTTTAGCTCCCACCGCACCCGTACCCGACCTTGAGCCCAATGACAGCATTTCATCAAGCCAGTCTGTGTTGATGACTTCAATATCATTATTCATGAGAATAAGATATTCTCCTTTAGCCATCTTGGCGGCACTATTATTCAGTCTTGAATAATTAAACTCGCCATCATCACGCATCACACGAATGATTGGAATTTTGCTAAGGCCTTCAAAATATTTTAGTGAATCAGGATCATCAGAGCCATTATCAACAAGAATGATTTCGTAATTTTTATAAGCCGTTCTACCAAGGACACTCTGAATGCATTGCTCTACCAGTGATTTTGCATTTCTGGTTGGAATAATAATGGAAACCATGGGACAATGTTCTGGCACAGGGTACGTGACTCGAAACCATGGCTTACCGTATGGTCCGCAGCCAAAGTGATGCGCCACCGCTCCGGGATGAGTTTTATCAAGGTGGTATTGCAGTGCAACTTTTGTAGTTTCAGCTGTGGTTATTGAAATAAATTCATGGCAGCATCTTGCATGATATAAGGCATGAGGGATATGAACAATATTTTCATAGGCTATATTTTCCATACTATAAAGCGCCAGGTCGGATGATTTAATATCACCGCGCACAGCACTCAAAAACATGGCATCTTGGATTGCATCCTTCTTAAATACAGCAAGATCACCAATATAGTTGCTAGATCTAAAAAAATCAAGACTCCAGTCAGGCTTGAAGTCAGGTGATATTCTGGTATTTGAATCAGAAAGGTAATCTTGATCAGAATAAATAAGTTGAGCTGATTTTTTATTTTTAATAACAAATGACATCCACATCAACGCATCTTTATGAAGAACGTCATGCTGACCCAAAAAGGCAACGTACTGGCTCAAGTCATCCATTTTTAATGCGTCAGCATCTACAAAATGGATTCTTTTATCCTTAATATGAAGCGCATCTAAAAACACCAAGTGTGCATTTTTATCTTTTTTTGTGCAGCAAATAAAAAGATTCCAATCTTTGTGTGATTGCAAAATAACTGAGCGCAAAAAATCAGCAAAATACAAACTAATTGTATTTTTTGAAAAAACTACCAGACTGAATTTTTGAGGTGCATGGTCGCGCGAAACATCATCAATCAACTGATTGATTATTTCAGATGCACCCTTCGAATTAACGTTAATCCATTTCGTATACAAATAATCGACAGAATCGAAAAAAGATCTACGCCGAGCAAGGCGCGCCTTATTAATTTCTTTTAGTTTTGATTTGAGCTTTCCAAGAAACTTCATCTAGATTCCTTTGACTGGTAATTTTTTATGAGTGCCGACTCAAAAAGTCTAAAAGAGAAATAGCTAACGACTATTAAAATAGGTGTTATCAAAAAAACAATATACCAATGCTCTATAAAAGTTGTTTGATATAAAAAATTAAAAACAAAAAATAGAAGCAAACCATGCAGCATATAGATACTATATGCCATTTGACCTAAAATATAAGAAAAACTCTTCTCCAGCAAACCAAAAACATGATTACCTGCGGCAACTAATGAGAATGCAATCATAAGTATTGATGACTGCACCCAACCATACGCCGTATCAAAAACAGATACTTCTAGAACCATTAACAAACAAACCAGCCATGAAGCCTTGATTGAAGATGAAAATTGACGAAGCTTTTTACTACGCGCAGCCCAAGATGCCAAGAGCCCGCCTGCAAAAGAAATGGTGTGAATAAAAACAGGCTTTCTCGTTAATAGAAAAATAAGGGCTAAACCACCAAGAAAAAGCCATTTTTTCGAGGAATTTACGCCAAAAAACCAACCCAACAAAGGCAATGCCAAATAGAAAAGCCATTCATAAGGCAGCGACCATGTGACACCAGCCACCATCGTAAAAGTATGCTCAATACCATTGATATCAGGAGCACCAGAAATCGTAAAAAATAGCCAAGCTAAGCCATGCTTAATCAGTTTTAACCCATCTTCATGGAGCTGAAAACCAGAAATATAAGCAACCATCAAAAAAAGCATGGCCATGGCAAACAAATATAGTGGCAACAAACGACGTATGCGTGCTTTTAGAAAATCGGCCCAATCTATGCATCGACCTTGATCACGCAAATCGAATAATTTTGAAAAAAACAAAAACCCCGTGATCATGAAAAATAAGGCCACACTGGCTTGACCGAGCTGGGCATATAGACGTGACGGTGGCACAGCCCAAACGTGATCATGCTGATAGAAATACCAAATACAGGCATGATGCAAAAAAACAAAGAGGGCAAGATACCCTCTTAAACCTTCTATGGATCGATAACGCCCAACAGGCACTGAGACGCTATAAAAACGACCAATCACAGAGGCCGTGATCATGGACAAAAGTATCACCACCAGCACCGCCCATGGCGCTGTCGGGCTGAACGATAAGGCAGTGGCAGCGTATTGGATCGTGTTCAAAAGGCCGCCAGTATAAGTCGTAGCAACGATCACCGAACCACCGCTGGACGAGGTGTCAACTTCTGACGAAGCGCACGCGTGCGGGGCCTTCAGCCAAGGTGCCCATCACCGCAGCTTGCTCAAACCCGGCCGAGCGGAAGGTAGCCAGCACCGTTTCAACCGCTTCTGGGGCACAGCTCACCAACAAGCCACCGCTGGTTTGCGGATCGGTCGCCATGGTGCGTTGCCAGTCAGCCGCTTGACCCTCACCTTCACCCTCAAGGCTCGGCCAATCGACTTGGCCGCCGTAGCTGGCCCAGTTGCGCCCCGAAGCCCCGGTGGCGATGCCTTCACGGGCAAAAGCGGCCGCACGCTCAATCAAAGGCATGTCGGCCAAACGCACTTCGGCACCCAAGCCTGAGCCCCGGCAGATTTCCAGCAAGTGCCCCGCCAGCCCAAAGCCCGTCACATCGGTGATGGCATGCACCGCGTCGATGGCCGCCAAGTCAGGGCCCACGCGGTTGAGTTGCGTGGTGTGGCGAATCATCTCGGCGTAGCCCTCGGCACCCAGCACCCCTTTTTTAAGCGCCGCTGACAGCACGCCCACCCCCAACGGTTTGCCCAGAATCAACACGTCACCCGCGCGGGCATCGGCGTTGCGCCGCACCCGGCTGGGATGCACCAAGCCCAAGACCACCAAGCCATAAATCGGCTCCAACACGTCGATGGAATGGCCCCCGGCAATCGGGATGCCTGCGTCGCGGCACACGCTGGCTCCGCCTTCCAATATCTGGCCAATCACCTCACGCGGCAGCTTGTCGAGTGGCATGCCGACGATGGCCAGGGCCATGATCGGCCGCCCGCCCATGGCGTAGACATCGGAGATCGCGTTGGTAGCGGCAATACGGCCAAAGTCGCGGGGGTCATCGACAATCGGGGTGAAGAAATCGGTGGTCGCCACCAAGGCTTGTTCGTCGTTGAGCCGCCAGACGGCAGCGTCGTCGCTGGTTTCAATGCCCACCATCAGCTCAGGCGGCAGCAAGCCCGGCGCCGTGCGTGAGAGGATGTCGCTCAGCACGCCCGGGGCCATCTTGCAGCCGCAACCACCACCGTGCGAGAAGCGTGTCAATTGAATCAATGCATCCATGGAGTCCATGCCTGTGTCCGTTATTTCTGAAAATCTGCCTGCGGGGCGGCGGCCAACAGGGCTGATTGTGCCGCCTGTGCCGCCTGTGCCGCGTCAGCACGGTCAACATAGCGGCCCGGTCGGCATCGCCGAGATCGCACACTTTGACACCATCCTCGACGCCCGCTCGCCCGCTGAGTTTGCCGAAGACCACCTCCCCGGTGCGATCAACACCCCGGCGCTTGATGACGAAGAGCGCCGCATCGTCGGCACCCTCTACAAACAGCAAGGCGCGTTTGAAGCCCGGCGCGTGGGCGGCGCGATGGTGGCAGCCAACTTGGCCCGGCACCTGCGTGAGCTTTGGGCCCATCAGCCGCACAGTTGGCGACCGCTGGTGTACTGCTGGCGCGGCGGGCTGCGCAGTGGCTCGATGGTGCAATGGCTGCGGTTGGTCGGTTGGGACGCCCAACAGCTTGCGGGCGGCTACAAGCGCTATCGCCAACATGTGATCGAGCAGATCGACACCCTCGCCCCGACGCTGCAACTGCGCGTGCTTTGCGGCCCGACCGGCAGCGCCAAGACCCGCTTGTTGCACGCCTTGGCCGCCAACGGGGCCCAAACCATCGACTTGGAAGCCTTGGCGGCTCACCGGGGCTCGGTGCTGGGCAGCTTGCCGGGCGTGGATCAACCCAGCCAAAAACAGTTTGAAACCCGCTTGGCCAGCGTGCTGAGCGCTTTAGATGTGAGCCAGCCGGTGTGGATCGAAGCCGAAAGCCGCAAGATCGGCCGCATCGCCCTGCCCAATGCGCTCATCAACCACCTGCGCGCAAGCCCCTGCGTGTACATCGACGCACCCCTTGATGCCCGCCTTGACCTGCTGCTGCGCGACTACGCCAGTTTGGGCGACGACCCCCAGGCTTTGGCCGACAAACTCGCCACCCTGCACGGCCTGCAAGCCAACGACACCTTGGAACGCTGGCGCGCTTGGGCCCTCGACCGCGACCTCGCACCGCTGTTTCAAGAACTCATGACCATGCACTACGACCCGCTCTACGCCCGCTCCCAACCCGGCTACCTCAAAGGCTGGGCCCAAGCCCAAACCATCACTGTGGAGAAGCTGGACGAGGCGGGACTGAAGGGCGCGGCGGAGATGGCGAGAAGGCTTACCCGTCTTGAACCACGTTAAGTCGCGGCCTGAGCCCGCGCCCAAGCGACATGCTCTAGAACCATGTCGGTGTCAGCGATACGTTCGTTCTGATTCAGCCCGGCCAAAAGGGCCACTGCGGTAGAACGGCCTTGGCGAATCGCGTTGCCCATCGCCACCGCCAAATTGCGCCGCCAGCGCTCAAAGCCAATGCGGCGGATGGGGCTGCCTTCGGTGCAGCGCAAAAAGGTGGCCTCGTCCCAGCGCCAAAGCTGCAACAAGCCCACCTGATCCAAGCTGTGGCGCACATCAAAGTCGGGCACCTTGGCCGGGGTGGCGAACTTGTTCCATGGGCAGATGAGCTGGCAGTCGTCGCAGCCATAGATGCGATTACCCAACAGGGGTCGCATCTCAAGGGGAATCGCACCGGCGTGCTCGATGGTGAGGTAGCTGATGCAGCGCCGCGCATCCAGCCGATACGGTGCAACGATCGCGCCTGTGGGGCAGACGTCCAAACAAGCACGACACCCACCGCAATGCGCGCTGCTGGCCGGCGTGAGCGGCAAGGGCAGATCGACAAACAGCTCGCCCAAAAAACTCATCGAGCCCGCTTGGCGCGACAGCACCAAGGTGTGTTTACCGCGCCAACCCAAACCACTCATCGCGGCCAGCTCGGTTTCCATGACCGGGGCCGAATCACAAAACACCCGGTGACCGAACGGCCCGATGCGCTCGGCCAGCTGGTCGGCCAAACGCTGCAAGCGGCTGCGCAGCACCTTGTGATAATCGCGCCCCCGGGCATAGACCGAAACCACCGCCGCGCTCGGGTCAGCCAGCCGGGACCAGGCGTCTTCGCGCCACGCGGGCGAGGTATCACGCGGCAAATAATCCATACGCACCGTGATGACCCGCAGCGTGCCCGGCACAAGCTCTGCGGGACGGGCCCGTTTCAAGCCGTGCTGCGCCATGTAGGCCATGCTGGCGTGACATCCGTCCGCCAGCCACGCCTGCAAACCGGGCTCGGCGTGAGCCAAATCGATGTCCGCCACGCCGATCTGGGAAAATCCCAGCGCCGTGGCCCAGTCCTGCAACTGGCCCCCAAGCGCTGCAAGATCAAGCGTGGGTGCGACGGGCATGGCGTGTTTGACGATGGACATCCGGTGATTCTAGAAACCTCTTCCCTCCCTTTGATGCAACGTGACATGCAACGTGAACTTCGCTGGTCCGATGAAAGCGCCTGCGAAGCCTTTGCAGTGCAGCTGGCGACCCGGCCTGAGCTGAGCTCAGCACTCCTCACCTTCGAAGGTCATCTGGGGGCCGGCAAGACCACCTTGGTGCGCCATCTGTTGCGCGCCTTGGGCGTGACAGGCCGCATTCGCAGCCCCAGCTACGCCATCGTGGAGAGCTACGAAGACACGCCCGGCCCCATCCCGAACATCTGGCACTGCGACTTCTATCGCTTCAGCGACCCGCGCGAATGGGAAGAAGCCGGCTTTCGCGATCTCTTTGCCCAACAGGGCCTGAAGCTGGTTGAATGGCCCGATAAAGCCGCTGGGCTGCTACCCATAGCCGATTTGCATGTGCGGCTGCACGCTTTGCCAGACGGAGGGCGCAGTGTCACACTTGAAGCGAATACCGCTACAGGGATGCGTCTGCTGCCATGACTGCGATCAAGTCCTCCTCACCATCGACCGGGCCATCGTCTTCGCGCCGCACTTGGCTGCAAGGTGCTGTCGTCGCGCCGGTGCTGCTGCTCACCGGCCCCCAAATTGCTTGGGGGGCCAGCATTTTGGCAGTACGGGTCTGGCCAGCCAACGAATACACCCGCGTCACCATCGAATCAGATCAACCCTTGGTGGGGACGCAATTCATGATGGACAACCCACCTCGGTTGGTGATTGATGTGACCGGCTTAGAGCTGAGCGCGCAGCTGCGCGAGCTGGTCGGCAAAGTGGGACGCGAGGATCCGCATATCGCGGGCGTGCGTCTGGGCCAACATCGGCCCGGCCGAGTACGTATGGTCTTTGATCTCAAGCAAGCAAGCCGGCCCCAAGTGTTCTCGCTGGCACCAGCAGAGCCTTATCACCACCGGCTGGTGTTTGACCTCTACCCGGAACAAGCGGCGGAACAACCCTTGGCCAAGTTGCCAGAAAGTTCACCACCGCCCGCGCCACCGCCCACCGATGCCACTCCGACCCCTCCCATGGATCGGCTCTTTGTGATCACCATCGATCCCGGCCATGGCGGCGAGGACCCGGGCGCCAAAGGCCCCAGCGGGTTGCTTGAAAAAGACGTGGTGCTGATGATCGCCCAACAATTGGCCCGGCAAATCAATGCCCGCCCGGGATTACGCGCGGTCTTAACCCGCGACGCCGATTACTTTGTGCCTTTGCACGAGCGCGTCAACAAGGCGCGCCAAGTCAAGTCGGACTTGTTCATTTCTCTGCACGCCGACGCCTACTTCACGGCCAAAGCCCGGGGGGCTTCGGTGTTTGCGCTGTCTGAGTCAGGCGCAACCAGTGCTGCTGCCCGTTGGATGGCGCGTCGGGAAAACGCCTCCGACACCATTGGTGGCATCAATGTGGCAGTCACCGATACCCAAGTGCTGCGCACTTTGATCGACATGAGCACCACAGCCCAGATCAAAAACAGCCTGAAGCTCGGTAACGAGCTCTTGGGACATTTGGGGCATGTGGGGCGCTTGCATAAAAACAGGGTGGAGCAAGCGGGGTTTGCGGTTTTGAAAGCCCCCGACATCCCGTCGGTATTGGTGGAGACTGCCTTCATCTCGAACCCCGAAGAAGAGTCCCACCTACGTCATCCGGCCTACCAGCAAAAACTGGTGCGAGCCTTGATGAGCGGCATCCTGCGCTACGTGGCCGATCACGCCCCAACCCCTCGGCAAGGGCTGATCTGAGCCAAATTCAGAAGCATCCGGCAGGGCCAGCACCCCTCATTTCAAGGATGCGGGGTGTTGAGCCCGTTGCGCCGCGCGCGCATAGAGCCGACCACCACGAACAAGGCGGGAAGCAAAATCGTGGCCCAGATGATTTTTTCTAAGTTGTCCTTGATCCAAGGAATGTTGCCAAACAAGAAGCCCACGGTCACCAGCCCCCCCACCCAGAGGACGGCACCAGCCACGTCGAAAAAGGTGAATTTGGAGCGTGACATTTTTGCAACGCCCGCCACGAAAGGTGCGAAAGTTCGCACAAAAGGCATGAACCTTGCAGCAATCAGCGTGATTCCACCGTATCTTTCGTAAAAATCATGGGCTTGTAAGAATGTGCGGCGATCAAAAAATCGTGACTGTTCCCAACCGAACACCTTGGAACCCATGTGTCGTCCGATCAAGTAATTGCTCTGATTGCCCGCCACAGCGGCTGTCATAAGCAGCGCCATCGAACCTGCATAGTCCATCAGTCCGACACCGCACATGGCACCCACCACAAAGAGCAGCGAGTCCCCCGGTAGAAATGGCATCACGACAACACCCGTCTCAACGAAGATAATGACGAACAAAAGCACGTAAATCCACATCCCATAGCTCGCCACAAAGGCCGCTAGGTGTTTATCGACATGCACAATGAAATCCAGCAACAGGGGCAACCAATCCATAGGACAGGATTATCCTGTGACCCTGGTGAATACATGGATTGAAAGCGTTCATTTTTCAGGGCTTAGGTGTCATTTTTGCCCAATGTGGTGCTACTGATCTGCTTCGATATGTGCTTCAAAGTCATGCTCATGTTCAAACTCGCCTTCTTTGCTGCTCGTTCGCTATTTCAAGGTCTGCATGCGTAGAAGATCACTCCTTCTGGCCGCCTCGGGTGGGTGCTTGGTTGCGGCTGCGCGTGCCTCCACCGAGGCCTCTCTGCCCGACATCATCGTCGGTCAAACGGCCGATCTGAAGGGCACTTTGCATGATCAGGTCCTGGCCTTCAACGAAGGGGCCCTGCTTGCTTTTGCAGACATCAACAGCCGGGGCGGCATTTTTGGGCGGCGTATGCGCTTGGTCACGCTCAATGATGACGGCGTGCCAGAGCGAGCTCTGAGCAATGCCCAATCTCTGGTCAACGACCACCATGCGCAGATCTTCTTTGGTTGCGTAGGATCCAACACCACCCAAGCCATTGAACCCGTGCTGCGAGATAGCGGTATAGCGGCATTCGGCGGTTTCGCTGTCTCTGACAGCGTGCGTCAGAAATGCCGAGGGGTGGCTTATTTCATCCGTGCGACCTATGGTCGAGAAATTGAACAGCTTGTTCAACACCTAACGACCATCGGCATCAGTCGCATTGGCTTGGTCACCCTTGCCGGCCCTGTCGGGGAGGAAATCCACAAGTTGGTGGCCGATTCGCTGGCAACCCGCAAACTGGAAATTGCCGTTTCAACCCCTGTGCATGCCGATGGCAGCAATATCCCGGACGCAGCGCGCAAGTTGTTGGCTTTACAGCCCCAAGCTGTGGTGATGTTTATCAACGGGCAGCTGGCCGCTGATCTGATGGAAGACGCTCCACGTCTTGGCTTGCAATCAAGTTTTTATGGTCTTTCTATCGTTTCGGGTGACGTGGTTATGCACCGCTTGGGCGAACGGGCGCGGGGCTTGGTGATCGTGCAGGCGATGCCTTATCCATGGAATATGTTCGATCCGACCATCTTGGAGTATCGGAACTTAGCCACGATGATGAAGTTGCCGATCGGTTACTACGGACTGGAAGGCTATATGAGCGCCAAAGTGCTGGCCGATGGCCTCAAGCGCAGTGGTGCAGAGCTGAATCGGACACGGATCCACGCCGCGTTCAGAACCTTGCAGCTGCGATATGCCGGGATGGACATCGACTTCATCGCTGGGGGTCATACCGGCTCTCGCTTTGTCGAACTGGTGCAAATCGCCCGCAATGGTCGCTACGTGCGTTGACCTGTTGTGCGCCCCATTCGCGATCTCCCGGATGAACTGATCAGCCAGATTGCAGCCGGCGAGGTGGTTGAGCGGCCCGCTTCGGTGGTCCGCGAACTGTTGGATAACGCCCTCGACGCTGGGGCGGGTCATATCGTCATCCGCCTGCAAGCAGGAGGTGTGCGGCTCATCAGCGTCGAAGACGATGGCATGGGCATCGCAGCGGACGATCTACCCAAAGCTTTACGGCGTCACGCCACCAGCAAGATCGCCTCCTTGGTCGAGCTGGAAAACGTCCTGACCATGGGGTTTCGAGGAGAAGCCCTTGCAGCCGTCGCCTCCATTGCCGAAGTCACCCTGATCAGTCGCACTGCGGGCATGAGCCATGGCCAACGGCTTGAGGCTCGTTCCGGAGAAATCGGCCCGGCCGCTCGGGCCACGGGCACCACCATCGAAGTGCGTGAGCTGTTTTACTCGACCCCAGCTCGGCGCAAATTTCTCAAAAGTGATGCCACGGAGTTGGGCCATTGCCTAGAGGTGGTCCGTCGCCATGCCTTGACTCGGCCGCGCGTGGCTTTCACGGTCTGGAGCGAGGGTCGTTTGCTGCATCAGTGGCGTGCGACCGCTCTTGAGCAACGTCTGTGTGATGTCTTGGGTGAGGATTTTGTGGCGAATAGCCGAGCGGTTGATGCCACGATGGGGCCGCTACGCATTCTGGGCCGGGTGGGCATTCCCACCCTGTCGCGCGCCAAAGCCGATTTGCAATACACCTACGTCAACGACCGTCCGGTCAAGGACCGCTTGATCACGCATGGTGTGCGTGCAGCTTATGACGACGTCTTGCATGGCAATCGCCAACCCGCCTACGTCTTGTTCGTGAGCATTCCGCCTGATCGGGTGGATGTGAACGTTCACCCCGCCAAAGTTGAGGTGCGGTTCCGGGATAGTCGTGAAGTTCACCAAGCCCTGCACCGCGCCGTCGAAGCGGCCTTGGCTGTATCGCCGGCGACCTCATCCACCTACGTACCCGCGCCGATAGTGCCGGTACCGCTCCCGGTACCCATGCGGTCGGTGATGAGTCCGATGCAACAAGCCACCTTGTTGTACGCCCGGGAAGACGCTGTCGCTGTACCGTATGCCCCTTCCTTCGCACCGCAAACGCAACCACCACCGCCTCAGCACCCGCACCCGAAATCAGATGCGGTGGTGCCCACCTTGGGCCGCGCCTTGGCTCAGCTTGCGGGTCTGTACATCTTGGCGGAGAACGCGCAGGGACTGATCGTCGTCGACATGCACGCTGCGCATGAACGCATCGTCTACGAACGACTCAAAATAGCTTTCCAGAACGGTCAGCAAAACATTCCGAGCCAGCCTTTGCTGATTCCGGCAGGTTTTGCGGCGACCCCCACCGAGATCACGTGCGCCGAGACCGAAACCGAGACCCTGCAACAGCTGGGGCTGGATATTGCAGCCATTGGCCCGGGACGCTTGGCCGTGCGGTCCAGCCCAGCAGCACTGTCACAGGCGGACCCCGTGGCCTTGGCGCGTTCGGTTCTGAGTGATCTGTTGGATCACGCCTCCAGCCAGCACATTCAGCGGGCCCACGACGACATCTTGGCCAGCATGGCTTGCCACGGTGCCATTCGGGCGCATCGTCACCTCACGCTGCCTGAGATGGATGCCCTACTGCGTGATATGGAAACCACACTGCGGGCGGACCAGTGCAACCACGGCCGCCCGACTTGGCGTCAACTCAGTTTGAAAGAGCTCGACGGGCTGTTTTTGCGGGGCCGCTAAGGCCCTGCACAGCTTGCCGAGATCTCTGCGGACGGACGATCAAACGATCAGTCCGAACCCATGCCGCTAAAGATGTCGCTCAGCGACAGCTCGGTGCCGACAGCCGCCAAGAGCAGGGTTTCTTCGGTGATGTCATGCAAGGCCCACAAACCCTCAGGGGTGCGCCGGAAGACCTCGATCCACTTGCTGTCCGGGTCCACCATCACGTATTCCTGCAAGCTGGTCAGGCGACGGTACATGGCGAACTTGGAGCTGCGATCAAACGATTGGGTGGCAGCCGACAACACTTCAATGACCAAACTCGGGGCTTTGAGCGTGCGACCCTTCATGTCGTCCGGATCACAAGTGATCGTCACATCGGGGTACAGCACAGCGTCTTCACCGACTTGAACTTGCATCGTTTCGCTGTAAATCCGGCAGGGTGTGCCCCGCAGTGCGCCCCACAGCAAACCGACCAAATTCATAACCACATCACTGTGGGCGCGACCAGGAACCCCACGGGCGCGGGCCTCACCACGTGCAAATTCGTGCAGCGCAGGCTGGGCCTTTTCAAGCGCACGAAAACCTTCAAGGGTCATCTTTTCTGGGGACG